>JALEMS010000039.1 GCA_022768185.1 Clostridiales bacterium
CAGCTCGTCGCAAGCGGCATATCGCTTGCGGCGACTTTTTTCAAAAGTCATCGCTCATTCATTCCGTCGCTCCTCCTTTCCAAATCGAACCCGCTGCGCTGGGCTTCGATTCGGTTTTGGGTGCAGACCTGAACGCTTCTACCTTGAAAGTGTTTGCGTTTCCCACGTCGGAGCCAAGTCCGCTCTGCTCCGACGTTCTTTTATTCCCGGGGCGTAATACAATAAGGAAACGAGCCAGGGCATAAAGCCCTGGCTCGTTTCCTTATATCGTCAATGACCGGAATCAGCTCTTCCTATATCCGCACTTCGGGCAGACGCCGTTTTCGTTCAGAGCGATGCCGCACAGCGGGCAGCGGTCAATCTTGTTCTTGGTCTCAAATTCCGCGGAGGCCGCGTTGACGCCGCTGGTAAAGGTGAGCTTGGCAATGTTCAGTTTGTCCTTCAGAAGGTCATACACGATCTTGATCATGCCTTCCACCGTCATGGTCTCCTTGGTAACGACCAGTCGGCATTCGGGATAAGCAGTCGCAAGCTCTGTCTTGAACGCGGGGCCTTTCATCTTATTCGCCGGCGTGCCGTTCTTGATTCCCTGCTTTTCGTAAACGTCGAGGATCGCGGGCAGCAGCGGATCGTCCTCTCTCAGAATCAGTGCATGATCAAAGTTTTTCAGAACCTCCCAGGCAGTCTTCTGTATCTCATTGCAGGGGAAGACCATGTTCACGCCGGGCTCGACGGAATCCTCAACCTCGATGGTCAGGACGCCCGTGTGGCCGTGCAAATACTGGGCCTCGCCCTGAAAGCCGTAAAATCTGTGTGCGTACTGCAGATCCAATGTCGTAATGCTTCTCATAATCAAAACTCCTTCACTTTATTATTTGCGGCCGCTTGGATGCGTCCGTATATTCACCGTTCCATTCCATGCGCTGCTTATCTCGTTTTTCGTCCCCTCGCCGCCCTGCATGCCGGACAGAGATAGTATACTGTCAGGTCATAAAACAAGAAGTCCTCTCCCAGTTGACTGCGCAGAGTCACAGTCAAATCTTCAAAGGAGATATCCATGATTTTCCCACACTGCTTGCAGACCAGATGGTCATGTTTCTGCGCCGAATCATACCGGTCCGGCATGCCTTCCATGGAAACCTTGCGGATAAAACCGGATTCCCACAGTTTGTTCAGATTGTTGTACACCGTTGCAGGCGCCACTTTGGGGTAATCGTCCTTCAACCGCTCGAAAATCTGACCGGCTGTCAAATGTTCATGGCTCGTGGCAACAATATCGTAGATCGCCTTCTCATACTTTGTCATACTCTTTCATGCCTATTTCAAATTAGAACTGTTCTAATAATATTATATTCATTCTAATTAATTTGTCAATCTTTTTTCACTCGATACATACCCGATCTTTTATATAGTCTGCGCAAAAATCTCTCCCTGAGGGGACAACACCTTCAGGTTCTCGCTTTCAGGTGTTTGGTTCGAGTCTCCATGTCCGCAACCATTAAGCGCATGTCCGAATGCGTCATCCTATGAGAAAAGCCGAAACCATTCACTCAACTCACGAAAGCGTTCATTTTATCATTACGTATCATGCTCCGGCACGGAAATGCGCCTGGTCTCCGGCCTTTCCTCGTGTATGAAGCGCTTCCAAATGCAGACAGGAGTGCGCAGCATAAAGCAGATAGCCTGCGCTTTTCGCAGCAGAAGAGATACCCTGCCCATTGGAGCGCTTTTGTTTTCAGAAATGTTACAAATTTTCAACTCATTCCCAAAATACCCTTGTAAAATCACGTCGGATATGGTAACATTTGTGACTGTCAGTGCAATGGCTTTTTCACTTTCCAGCCAAAAAGTGCGCAGACAGAAAGGCAGTGCATCCCATGAAGAAAGAACGCGAATCGTTCTCATCCCGCCTGGGCTTCATCCTGATTTCCGCTGGCTGCGCCATCGGCCTGGGCAATGTCTATCGCTTCCCCATCATCACCGGCGCGTATGGCGGCGCATTTTTTGTGCTGATCTACATTCTGTTCCTCATCCTGCTCGGCATCCCCGTCATGACGGCGGAGCTTGCCGTCGGCCGCGGCAGTAAGCGCAGCATCGCCAGCTCCTTCAACGTGCTGGAGCGTCCGGGCCAGAAATGGCATCTGATGAAATACCTCGGCATCGCAGGCAACTATCTGCTGATGATGTTCTACACCACCATTTCCGGCTGGATGGTGCTTTACTTCTGGAAGTACCTCACCGGTTCCGTTCTCGCGGCCCAGACCGCCGAGGAGATGGGCGCCGTGTTCGGCGGAATGGTCTCCAACACCGGCCTGGTGTTTGGCGCCACCGTCTTTGTCATCATCGTGTGCTTCGGGATCTGCGCGCTGGGTCTTGAAAACGGCGTGGAGCGCATCACCCGCCCGATGATGATGCTGCTGTTTGTCCTGATGATCGGTCTGGCCATCTACGCCTGCTGCCTGCCGAACGCCGCCGAGGGTCTGCGGTTTTATCTGGTCCCGTCTCTGAACAAATTTGAAAGTGCCGGCTGGTGGACAGTCATCTCCGCCGCCATGGGGCAGGCCTTCTTCACCTTAAGCATCGGCATCGGCTCCATCGCCATCTTCGGCAGCTACATTGGCAAGGAACGCCGCCTGCTCGGCGAGAGCCTCACCATCGTCAGCCTCGACACGTTGGTGGCCCTTATGTCCGGCCTCATCATTTTCCCGGCCTGCTTCACCTACAACAACGGCGTCACCGCAGACGCCGGCAGCGTCGGCGCCGGCTTCCTGTTTACGACGCTGTCCGCGATCTTCAACGAGATGCCTGCCGGACGCATCGTCGGCACGCTGTTCTTCCTGTTCATGGTCTTTGCGTCGTTCTCCACGGTCATCGCCGTATTTGAAAACATCATCTCCTTCTGGCTGGAGCTGACGAATCTCAAGCGCGCCAAGGTTGCCCTCATCAACATTGTGCTGATGATCGTGCTGTCCCTGCCGTGCATCCTCAGCCTGAACATCCTGGCCGACGTGCAGATCTTCGGCAAGGGCTTCATGGATCTGGAGGACTTCATTGTCTCCAACGTGCTGCTGCCGGTCGGCAGTCTGCTGTACGTCCTGTTCTGCACAACCCGCCGCGGCTGGGGCTGGAACAACTTTTTCAAGGAGATCAACACCGGTGAAAAGGGCGCGCGCTTCCCTGCCTGGCTCAAGCCGTATGTCTCCTATGTGCTGCCGGTCATCATTGTGATCGTGCTGGTGATGTCCGTCATCTGAGCCTTCATCGCTACACAGCAAAACACCTCCGCCGCAGGTGCAGCAGAGGTGTTTTGCTGTATACAGTCGAACCCCACGGGCGGCAGCCCGTGGGGTTCGCTTTTACCCGGTTGTTTGCCTGCAAGCCATTCAACGGCGATGCTCCGGCGGGTCGGGCAGATCGCGCTCCATACAAATCGCCCGGCGCGGCAGCACCAGCGGCATATTCCCGGCCGCCTCAATGCGGATATCTCCGACACGCTCCATCAGCCCCGCCTCCACGGCGAAAGCATAGCCGCCAGCAAAATAGATCTCATCGGTCTTCAGCAGCTCGTCATGGTCGGTCGAACTGAGCTGCAGGATAAAAGTCCTGCGGTTGATGTGGATGCGGAATTTCTTAGAGGGGCAGTGGGCAAAGGTGTACTCGATGGCCCTGCGGGCGTCTTCCGTCATGGTGATCATCGCGCTTCTCCTTCCGGCTGCAGCGCAGCCTTTTGAATAGGGGGAAAGGAAGCATCTGTGATGCTTCCTTTCTGTTTCCCTTGCTTTTCAGATCATACCGCTGGTGTCATAAATGGGATTGCGCGCCGTCAGGATCGGGAATTTTCCCGCAGCCTCGATTTTGATCTCCTGGACACGCTCCATCAGTCCGGCCTCCACGCCAAAGACGTAGCCGCCGGCCTCGAAAATTTCGTCGCTGCGGTGCGGCGGCTTTTCGATCAGCTCCAGAAACCCGGAGCAGCAGGAGCCGGCGCTCTTGTGAAAGACAATGCGGAACTGGTTGGAGTCGTAGGCCGAAAAGGTATATTCCATCGCCTCTCTGGCCTGATCCGTCATCGTGATCATCTTGCGTTTCTCCCTTCCGCCGCGCCGCGAAACGGCGCGGCTGCTTTGGTTGCGGAAAAGCTTTTCAGCGTTCGGCACGTCTCCGAACAGCTTGCAGACCGCGAAAAACCGGGCCTTCTCCGCTGCTCCAGGGCGCACAAAGCACCCCCCTCAACACAGGCATCCGCTGCAACCCTGGCTGCCGTGCGGCCGCGTCCATCAGAATCCACAGGTTTTCGCAGGCAGCAGGCCGCCCTTCGTGTGCAGGGCCGTTCGCTCACTGCCGAAGCTTCGTTCAAAAAACGGTACGGTATCAATCTGTATGAGGTGTTATTTTGAATGTGTAAAGGATGGATGAAGAATCAGAAAACCAGCTGAACCGGCGGACCCTCAGACCGGAGCGTCTCCGTTGCCAGCACAACGGCAGCTACGCGCGTCTTCACACCCAGCTTGTCGAAGATGTTGGCCACGTGCTTTTTGATTGTGCCGACGCTCACATTCAGGATATACGCGATGTCTGCGTTGCTCTTACCCTGTGAGATCCAGTAAAGCACCTCAGCCTCGCGCTTGGACAGCCCCAGCTTTCCCAGCTTCAGCATATCCGGCAGCTCGTTTCTTCTGTCCTCACCGGCGCGGGACGGTGCCTGCATCGGCATCGGCACCGAGCCGGAATGAACGGCCGTGTCAAAGAAATAGGCATAGTTGGTGCCTTTAAGCCAGATACTGTGCCGCTCCTCGGAGTTCCAGAACTGGTCAAAGCGCTCCTTGCTCACAAAGTGGATGACTACGATGCGCGTCAAAGGCGGATGCGCAAAAACCGCCTGGTCAATGGCGACCGGTTGACGATCACTCGTCAGGATCATCTCATTGACAAACACGCCTCCCACAGACAGGGCCAGCTGCGACACAGCCGGCACGATGTCCTGAAAATAGTGCTTCGGATCCGTTACAATATTTTCCGCAATCAGAAACATAGATGCCTCCCCAAGCATGTTCGTGTTTCTCTTCTATCTGGTTTGAATTCAGCGGTTTATTTACAAACGGCACGGAGCGTGTCTGGAAGCATCTTCCCCTAAATGCTTCCAAACACACTCGTGTGACAAATGCCTGCCGGCCGGATGCACAGTGGCCGGCGCCCCATACCGGGGCATTTTGTTCGGGGGCGAGGCGCGTCTGCCATGTGCGCGCTGCAGACGCAGGTAATTCACAAATTACGGAGCCTCAAGCCTCAGTGGCAGCCGCGGGCTTTGCAGCAGGGGCAGCCTTGGGAGCCATAATCTTGGCAGCGATCTCTTCGCCGTAGAGGAACTTCAGCAGCGGCTTGCGCCACAGCTTACGCCAGAAGTTCAGCATGGTTCCGTTAAAGACGGCATGCATGATCGTGCCGACCCAGAAGCCCTGATAGCTGCGCAGGAAGATCAGAGACAGAATCAGAGAGGTGAGCATGATGACGATGTCGCAGACACGCTTGCAGCTGCCGGTCTTCTTGCCGGTCAGCCAGGCGAAGGAAACGGCCATGGCGTCGGGCGGGATGGCCATGATATCTGCATCAAGATACATAGTCAGGCCAATGCTGAGGATGATGATACTGACGACACACCACACAAACTTCATCAGGAAGCCTTCCGGCGTGCCCAGCGGGTTAATGATTGCCTTGTTGATGTCGGTAAACCAGCCGAACAGCAGAGCGGCCGGGAACTGCAGGATATAAACGATCTTGAATTCCTTGCGGTAGACCGGGACCTGAATCAGGATGTACAGCACGTAGGCGATCATGGTGCCGGTGCCGACGGAAACATTGAACATCTTGCCGCAGACGTACGGCAGCGTGGTAACGGGCGAGACGCCAAAGTCGGAGTTGACGGCGATCGCGATGCCGAAGGTCATCAGATACAGGCCGAAGATGTAGACGATGATACGCCGCACGGAAAGCGGCTTGTTCATGAACATAAGGGGCTTCTTCATTGCTTCCTCTTCCTCCCTCGTGCCTCCCTCACACATGCCGGAGCCTGCAGCGTTATGCTGTGATTATAATCCCCTGTCACAGCACTCGTCAAGGCGCGATTCCGGCGGCGCTTTCTCCCAGGCGCGGGCGGCACGTAAAACGTTTCAAATTTGTATGCGGTCGTTCCGTCTCCGGACGGATCAATAGCCGCTGTTGCCGCCGATGAAGCAGGCAATGCCGTTACGGTCAAACACGGCCTTCAGCGACTGCATGTGCTCGTCGGACGGGGTAGCCAGGTCGCCGTCGATGAGGTAGTCTCTTCCCAGACCCTCATACTTGCCGACGCCCAGTCTGTGGTAGGCCAGCAGATGCACCTTGTTGCCACCGGCCTCCTTAATGAATTTGGCGGTCGCTTCCATGTTTTCGATGCTGTCGTTGTAGCCCGGGACGCAGGGAATGCGGGCAATCACGGTGCAGCGGGTCTCAGCGATAACCTTCTTAAAGTTTTCCAGGATCAGCTCGTTGCCGACGCCGGTGAGCTGCTTGTGGACCTCGGTGTCCATGTGCTTGAGATCGTAGAGCACCATGTCGGTGTAACGAAGCACCTTCTTAAACCGCTCCCACTCACAATAGCCGCAGGTCTCGATGCAGGTGTGGATCATCTCGTCCTTGCACTCTTCGAACAGCTCGGCCACAAACTCGGGGTGGCAGAGGCATTCGCCGCCCGACACGGTCACGCCGCCGCCGGACTGGCGGAAGAACGGAGCATCGGAGCGCAGACGCTTCATGACGTCCTCGACGTCCATCAGCTTTGCCACCGAGGTCAGCGCGCTTTCATAGCAGGCATGCGTGCAGGCCTGATGCTTACAGGTATAGCACTTGTTGTGATCGATCACAGGATTTGCCTTCTCATGGATAATCGCAGGCATCGTGATGGCGCCTTCCGGGCAGCCCTTCACACAGCGGAAGCAACGCACGCACTTCGTGGGAGAATGGATCACGTCCGCCCGGAACTCCTGGGACTCGGGATTGGCGCACCACAGGCAGTGCAGCGGGCAGCCTTTCAGGAAAACGGTCGTCCTGACGCCGGGGCCATCCTGAATGGAAAAACCCTGGATGTTGAAAACGAGAGCCTCA
>JALEMS010000065.1 GCA_022768185.1 Clostridiales bacterium
CCAAGGTCTGCCGCAGCGCGCTGGAGAACGCCGCCTCCGTGGCCGCCACGATGCTCACCACCGAGTCCCTCGTGGCCGACCTGCCGGAGAAGAATCCTCCCGCACCCATGCCCGGCGCAGACGGCATGGGCGGCATGTACTGAGAAACATCCGCCGACAGCGCCGTCTGCTGACGGCGCGCACACCAAAAGCATCAGGCCCCTCGCCCGTTTTCGGGCAAGGGGCCTGATGCTTTATCGCTTTATGAAGCTTGCTTCAGCCGCGGTCAGAGCATATTGCTGTAGCCCATGAGGAATTCATCCACCTGCTTTGCACAGGCACGGCCTTCGGCAATGGCCCAGACGACAAGGGACGCGCCGCGGCGGGCGTCGCCCGCGCAGAACACCTTTGGGTTGTCCGTGACGAACACATCCTCCGCCAGTCGCTCTGCCGCCGGGGCCGGCAGCTGCACGCCGAACGCCTGCAGTACGCCCGGCTCGCAGCCGGAAAAGCCCGCGGCGATCAGAAGCAGCTCACACGGCAGCACGCGCTCGCTGCCGGGGATCTCCTGCATCTGCATCCGTCCGTTTTCATCGGTCACAGGCTCGGACTGCACGACGCGCACGGCACACACCTGATGCGCCTCATCGGTCAAGATCTCCTTGACGCTCGTCTGGAACAGGCGCGGGTCTTCGCCGAAAACGGCGGCCGCCTCCAGCTGCCCGTAGCCCGTCTTCGCGCCGGGAGCAAAGTGCGGCCACGGAGCCGGGGAACAGACCGCCTCCTTCGGCCGGCGCACCAGCTGCGTCACCGAGCGGCAGCCCTGCCGAATGGCAGTGGCCACGCAGTCGCAGCCGGTGTCACCGCCGCCGATGACGACGACGTGGCGGTCCTTCGCCGAGACGCCGGAGTCAGGCTGCTCGCCGAGCAGACCGCGTGTGACGTCCGAGAGGTAGTCCACCGCGAAGCAGACGCCGCCGGCGTCCCGCCCCGGTACACGGATGTCTCGCGGCTGGCGCGCGCCGCAGCAGAGCACCACCGCGTCAAACTGCCCCAGAAGCTCGCCGGCCGAAACGGTCACACCCACCTCGACGCCCGTGCGGAACGTCACGCCCTCGGCCTCCAGCAGTGCGACACGCCGGGCAACGATCTGCTTGTCCAGCTTCATGTTCGGAATACCGTAGGTCAGCAGGCCGCCCGGGCGCGCATCGCGCTCGAACACCGTGACGCTGTGACCGCGGCGGTTGAGCCGGTCGGCCGCAGCCAGCCCGGCCGGGCCGGAGCCGACGACGGCCACATGCTTGCCGCTGCGGGACTGCGGCGGACGGGGCACAATGCGCCCGGTGCGGAAGCCGTCCTCGATGATGGCCAGCTCGTTTTCCCGCACGGTGACGGGCGCGCCGTACAGCCCGCAGGTACAGGCCGACTCGCACGGAGCCGGGCAGACGCGGCCCGTGAACTCCGGAAAGCTGTTGGTCTTGCACAGGCGCGCCAGCGCCTGGCCCCAGCAGCCGCGGTACAGCTCGTCGTTCCACTCGGGAATCAGGTTGTGCAGCGGGCATCCGACCGGCGCGTGCTGCACACACACGCCGGACTGGCAGAACGGCACGCCGCAGTTCATGCAGCGCGCGCCCTGCTCCATCCGCCGCGCGCGGTCGAGCGGCAGAGCAAACTCGTCAAAGCTGCCGACGCGCTCCCGCGGCGGCACGGCCGCATTCACAGCGCGGTCAAACTCCAGAAATCCCGTGTTTTTTCCCATGACGTGTTCCTCCCTCAGCCGCGCTGACGCATGCGGAAGGCTTCCATTTCCGCCTGCTCATGCGTAAAGCCCTTTTCTTCAAACGCCGCGATCGACGCAAGCATGCTCCGGTAGTCGTTGGGCATGATCTTCTTAAACAGCGGCAGCACCTCGTCAAACGTCGCCAGCAGCTCCTTTGCCAGCGCCGAGCCGGTCTCCGCCGCGTGCGCCTCCAGCAGCTGGCGCAGCACGTCGCGGTCGTGCTGTTCGGTGACGGCCTCCATGGACACCAGCTGCTTGTTCAGCCGCAGGTACAGATCATGATGCCGGTCGAGCACGTAGGCCACGCCGCCGCTCATGCCGGCTGCAAAGTTCTTGCCCGTCGGGCCGAGCACCGCAACCACGCCGCCGGTCATGTATTCGCAGCCGTGGTCGCCGCAGCCCTCGACAACTGCCGTCGCGCCGGAGTTGCGCACGGCGAAACGCTCGCCGGCCATACCGCAGATGTAGGCGCTGCCGGCTGTCGCGCCGTAGAGCGCAACGTTGCCGATGACGATGTTGTCCCGCGCAGCAAAGCTGCTGCGCGCGTCCGGCGCGACGACCAGCTTGCCGCCGGACAGTCCCTTGCCAAAGTAGTCGTTGCTGTCGCCGGTGAGGCGCAGCGTCAGCCCTTTGGGAATGAACGCACCGAAGGACTGGCCGCCGCTGCCGGTGCAGCGGACGGTGTAGGTGTCGTCCGGCAGGCTCTCGCCGAAGCGACGGGTGATTTCCGAGCCGAGCATCGTGCCGAAGGTGCGGTTCGTGCTGGAGACAGAGACGCTGCAGGCATGTCCGCGGCGCTTCTGGAAGGCACGGGAAAACTCCGGCAGCAGCACGGCGGCGTCCGCCGTCTTCTCCAGCGCGAAATCGAAGGCCGCGGCAGGGTCCTGATGGACGGGGCAGGCCTCGCGCGGCAGCAGCACGGACAGGTCGACAGCGGCCGCACGCGCGGTGATTTGCTTTTCACGCACGCGCAGCAGGTCGGTGCGGCCCACCAGCTCGTCCACCGTGCGCACGCCCAGCCGCGCCATGATCTCGCGCAGCTCCTCTGCAATAAAACGCATGAAATTCATCACATATTCCGGCTTGCCGCAGAAGCGCTTGCGCAGCTCCGGGTTCTGCGTGGCAATGCCGGCCGGGCACGTGTCAAGATTGCACACACGCATCATCAGGCAGCCCAGCGATACCAGCGGCGCAGTGGCAAAGCCGAATTCCTCCGCGCCGAGCATGCAGGCGATGGCGACGTCGCGTCCGCTCATCAGCTTGCCGTCGGCCTCGAGGCGCACGCGGGCGCGCAGGCCGCTGTGCACCAGCGTCTGGTGCGCCTCGGCCAGGCCCAGCTCCCAGGGCAGGCCGGCATTGTGGATGGAGCTTTGCGGGGCGGCGCCCGTGCCGCCGTCATAGCCGGAGATGAGGATCACCTGCGCGCCGGCCTTGGCCACGCCCGCGGCAATGGTGCCCACGCCCGTCTCGGAGACCAGCTTGACGGAGATATCCGCCTCACGGTTGGCGTTTTTCAGATCAAAAATCAGCTGTGCCAGATCCTCAATGGAATAAATGTCGTGGTGCGGGGGCGGCGAAATGAGCGAGACGCCCGGCGTGGAATAGCGCCGCTTTGCGATCCAGGGGTACACCTTGGCGCCGGGCAGATGACCGCCCTCGCCGGGCTTTGCGCCCTGGGCCATCTTGATCTGAATTTCACGGGCGCTGCAGAGATAGGCGCTGGTAACGCCGAAGCGGCCGGAGGCCACCTGCTTGATGGCGCTGTTCTGCTCGGTGCCGAAGCGGGCCGGATCCTCGCCGCCCTCGCCGGAGTTGGACCTGCCGCCCAGCCGGTTCATGGCGACGGCCATACAGGTGTGCGCCTCCTCGGAGATCGAGCCGTACGACATGGCGCCCGTTTTGAAGCGGCGGACGATCGACTCGACCGGCTCCACCTCCTCCAGCGGAACGCCGCCGTCTTCCGCCCAAACGAAGCCGAGCAGGCCGCGCAGCGTGTGCGGCGTGCGCTCGTCGTCAACCATGGCGGAATACGCTTTGAATTGCGCATACGAGCCGGTCTGCGTCGCCTCGCGCAGGGCCAGCACCGTCTGCGGGCTGTACATGTGGTCCTCGGTCTGATCGCCGCTGCGCAGCTTATGCGCGCCGACGCTGTCAAGCGTCGTGTCGACGCCGAGGCCGAGCGGGTCGAAGGCGTGGCTGTGCCGCCACTCGACGCCCTCGCCGATCTCCTTCAGGCCGATGCCGCCGACGGGGCTGACGGTGTTGGTGAAATACTTGTCGATCACCTCGCGGAAGATGCCCACCGCCTCGAAGATCTGCGCCGACTGATACGACTGGAGGGTCGAAATGCCCATCTTGGAGGCGATGCGGACGATGCCGCTGCGGATGGCCCGGTTGTAGTCGGCGATGGCCGTGTGCTCGTCCTTGTCGAGCATGTCCATGCCGATCAGCTCGGCGATGCACTCCTGCGCCAGATAGGGGTTGACGGCGCGCGCGCCGTAGCCGAGCAGGGTGGCGAAGTGGTGCACGTCGCGCGGCTCGGCGCTCTCCAGGAGGATGGAGATGGCCGTGCGCTTTTTGGTGCGGATGAGATACTGCTCCATGGCGGACACCGCCAGCAGCGACGGAATGGCCACGTGGTTTTCATCCACGCCGCGGTCGGACAGGATGATGATGTTGGCGCCGTTCCGGTAGGCGCGGTCGCAGTCGACAAACAGCTTATCGAGCGCGCGCTCGAGCGCCGTGTTTTTATAATACAGCAGAGACACCGTTTCCACCCGGAAGCCCGGTCGGTTCATGGCGCGGATCTTCATGAGGTCGACATTCGTCAGAATGGGGTTGTCGATCTGCAGGGCGGTGCAATTTTCCGCCGTCTCCATCAGAAGGTTGCCGTCCGAGCCAACGTACACCGTCGTGTCGGTGACGACCTGCTCGCGGATGGCGTCGATGGGGGGATTGGTCACCTGTGCAAAAAGCTGCTTGAAATAGTTGAACAGCGGCTGGTGCTTTTCCGACAGCACGGCCAGCGGCGTGTCCGCGCCCATGGACGCGGTCGGCTCCGCGCCGGTCTTCGCCATGGGCAGGATGACGTTGGAGACGTCCTCATATGTGTACCCGAAGGCCTTGTAGAGGCGGTCGCGCTCCTGCTGGGTGTAGTGTGGAGGCTTGCAGTTGGGCGTCTGCAGCTGCGAGAGGGTGACGAGGTGGCCGTCGAGCCACTCGCCGTAGGGCTGCTGGCGCGCGTAGAACTCCTTGCACTCGCGGTCGGAGATCACACGGCCGGCCTTTGTGTCCACCAGCAGCATTCGCCCCGGCTGGAGGCGGGATTTCTCCACGATCTCCTCCGGCGGAAGGTCAAGCACGCCGACCTCGGAGGACAGGATCAGCCGTCGGGAACGCGTGATGTAATAGCGTGCCGGACGCAGGCCGTTGCGGTCGAGCACTGCGCCGACCAGCTCGCCGTCGGAAAACAAAATGGCAGCCGGACCGTCCCAAGGTTCCATCATCGTGGCGTAATACTGATACAGATCGCGCTTTTCGCGGCTGATATTCGGGTCGTTCTTCCACGGCTCCGGCAGCAGCACCATCACGGCCAGCGGCAGCGGCATGCCGCTCATCACGAGAAACTCCAGCGTGTTGTCCAGCATGGCCGAGTCGGAGCCGGATTGCGAGATGACGGGCAGGATCTTGTCCATATCCGCAGCCAGCACGGGGGAATACATCGTCTCCTCCCGGGCCAGCATGCGGTCGACGTTGCCGCGGATGGTGTTGATCTCGCCGTTGTGCAGGATGAAGCGGTTGGGGTGCGCGCGCTCCCAGCTGGGCGTGGTGTTGGTGGAAAAGCGCGAGTGCACCATGGCGATGGCACTGACGTAATCGGCGTCCTGCAGGTCAGAATAGAACCGGCGCAGCTGGTGCACAAGAAACATGCCCTTGTACACGATGGTGCGCGAGGAGAAGGAGACAACATAGGAGTCGCCGTTGCTCTGCTCGAACACGCGGCGGATGACGTACAGCTTCCGGTCGAACGCCAGCCCTTTTTCCAGCGTGTCCGGTCGGCGCACGAAGCACTGATAGATGGCCGGCATGGTCGCGGCGGCCCGCTCCCTGAGCACCTCCGCCGCCACCGGCACACGCCGCCAGGCCAGAAACTCCACGCCCTCCTTGGCGCAGATGATCTCAAACATCTTCTGCGCCTGCTTGCGCGGCAGCACGCCCTGCGGGAAGAAGAACATGCCCACACCGTAGTCGCCCGGGCCGCCCAGCTCCGCCCCGCAGGCCGCTGCGGCCTTTTGGAAAAACCGGTGAGAGATCTGCAGCATCACGCCGACGCCGTCGCCGACCTCGCCCGTGGCGTCCTTGCCGGCGCGGTGCTCGAGCTTTTCGACGATCGACAGCGCGTCGCTGACGATGTCATGGCTCGGAACGCCGTCGATGCTGATTACTGCGCCGATGCCGCAGGCGTCGCGCTCGAGCGGCATTGCGCCGCGTTGTTGTCCGCTTGTCTGGTTCATGGGGGTGAAGCACTCCTTTCCTCCCGCAGCGCCCGCTGCGGCGGGCGCGCCGTGCGGCGGCCCGTTTTGTTTCTGCGGGCGGCTCCTGCAGCCGCCCCGGATGCGCCCGTGCATGCGGGCGGTGTTTTCTTATTTTCCGCTGTCGCCGTAGTTCGACAGCACGCGGGCCGACGGATCGTCGACGCGGCAGCCCTCCCAGTCGGGGTTGGGCATCCAGAAGCCGGCGACCATCTGCGCCTGGCCGGGATAAAACCGCTCGAACAGCTCGCGGTAGAGCAGCGATTCTCTGGTAAACGGCCGGGCAAAATCGTAGGCACGCCGTCTCTGCTCAAATTCTTCCTCCGTATACTGCGCCGCGGCAAAGGCCTTGAGATCGTCCACCATGGAGTGGCCGACCGCGTCGCTGAAGGCGGCCTTCTCGCGCATCAGCAGCTCCGGCGGCAGCCAGTCGCCGTCCGCGAACGCGCGGCGCAGCAGGTATTTGCCCTTGCCGTAGACATTCATCTTTTTGGCCGGATCGATGGCCATGACATAGCGCACGAAGTCCAGATCGCCGAAGGGAACGCGCGCCTCGAGGGAGTTGACGGAGATGCACCGGTCGGCGCGCAGTACGTCGTACATGTGCAGCTCGCGCACGCGCTTTTCCGCCTCGGCCTGAAAGGCCTCCGGAGACGGGGCAAAGTCCGTGTATTTATAGCCGAACAGCTCGTCGGACACCTCCCCCGTCAGGATCACACGAAGGTCCGTGTGCGTGTGGATGTATTTGCACACAAGATACATGCCGACCGAGGCGCGGATGGTGGTGATGTCGTAGGTGCCCAGAAGCGCCGCCACCTCCGGCAGCGCCTGCAGCACGTCCTCCGGCGTGATGATCACCTCGGTGTGCTCGGCATGCAGATATTCCGCCGCCTGCCGGGCATACTTCAGGTCGATGGCGTCTTCCTGCATGCCGATGGCGAAGGTGCGGATGGGCCGGTCGCTCAGGCGCGCGGCGATGGCGCACACGAGGGAGGAATCCAGCCCGCCGGAGAGCAGAAAGCCCACCGGCGCGTCGGCGTCCAGCCGCTTTTCCACCGCGGCGATCAGCCGGCTGCGGATGCCGGCGCAGACGGCGTCGAGGTCGTCATGACAGACGGCGTCGGGCCGGGCAATGTCGCAGTAGCAGACGAATTCCCCGTCCTTGTAATAGTGTCCCGGCGGGAAGGGCAGGATGTGCGCACACAGGCCGACGAGGTTTTTCGCCTCGCTGGCAAAGAGCAGCCCGCCGCCGGCGGTATGTCCGTAATAGAGCGGGCGGATGCCGATGGGGTCACGTGCAGCGACAAATTCGCCGGTCTCCCCGTCATAGAGGATCATGGCAAACTCCGCGTCGAGCTTTGAAAACATCTGCACGCCGTACTGCTCGTACAGCGGCAGCAGCAGCTCGCAGTCCGAGCCGCTGACAAATGTATAGCCCTGCTGTTCCAGCGCACGCTTCAGGCTGCGGAAGCCGTACAGCTCGCCGTTGCACACCACGGCGCGTTTTCCGCGCACAAACGGCTGCATGCCTGCCTCGGACAGGCCCATGATGGCCAGCCGGTGAAAGCCGAGAAAGCCCTTTTCCAGACGCATCACGCGCGAGCAATCCGGTCCGCGGGACACGGTTTTGTCAAAGCCGGCGCAAAACGCCGCATAGGAAAGATCCTCGCCGCAGAAGCCCATAATCGAGCACATAATGAAATACCTCCGAGATTGTAAGTGTATGCACAGCATCCTGAATTTGACAGGACGAGCTGTGCACCCGCGGTACCACCTATCTTACCTCCCTGGAGGTCTCTCTGCGGCTCGATCAAGCCGGCTCCGGTTAACGCCCGGAATACGGCGCGCCTACTGTCCCGTGCGGGGGTTCAGCTTGCAGCTCGGGAGTGTTCTTCGCGCAGGGCCTGCCGCGCGGCTCTCACCTATCCGCGCTCTCTGTTGGCAGGCTGATCTGCGTTACTTTTCTCCGTCAAGGCCGATTTTATCTGTTCTGGGTCTGACGCTTTGGGATTTTGCTTATTCCACGTCCTGCAGGGCGTCGTAGCCCTCCTCGCCGGTACGCACCTTCACGACGTTCTCCACATCGTAGACGAAGATCTTGCCGTCGCCGATATGACCGGTGTACAGCACCTTCTTGGCCGTCTCGATGACGGTGGAAACGGGCACCTTGCTCACCACGATGTCGATCTGGATCTTCGGCAGCAGCGTGGCCTCCACGGCGACGCCGCGGTAATACTCCAGCCGGCCCTTCTGCGCGCCGCAGCCGAGCACGTGTGTGACGGTCATGCCGGTGATGCCGATGGCCATCATGGCGTTCTTGAGCGCCTCCAGGCGGGCCTCCTTGCAGACGATCTCAATCTTCGTCAGCTTCATGCCGCGCATCTGCTTGTCAAAGCTCGGCACTGCGCGGACCTCCACAGCCTCGGCCACCGGCACGTCGCCGCTGACGGCAACCGCGCCGTCCTCCACGATCGCCTCCGGAGCCTGCAGGAAGCCTGCGTAGGCGCTGGGCAGGCCGTGCTCGGTGGGATCGAGGCCCTCGATCTCCTCCTCGCGGGACACGCGCAGGCCGATGGTCCCGCGGATGACCAGGAACGTGACGGTAATGCACACCGCAGTCCAAACCACGATGGCAGCCAGGCCCAGCACCTGCACGCCCAACACCCGCATGCCGGCGGCAAAGCCGGTGCCGTGCACGAGGGCATAGATGGGGCCGTCCACGCCGGCGGGGGCGGTGCTGGTCGAGAGCAGGCCGGCGGCGAGGGTGCCCCAGATGCCGTTGACGCCGTGGACGCCGACGGCGCCGACGGGGTCGTCGATGTGCATCTTCAGATCGAGGAATTCCACGGCGACGACCACAAGGATGCCGGAAACGATGCCGATGATCACAGCGCCGAGGGCGTCGACGTTGTTGCAGCCGGCAGTGATGCCGACGAGGCCGGCCAGGGATGCGTTCAGGCACATGGAGACGTCGGGCTTGCCGTTCTTCTTCCAGGTGTACAGAAGCGTCGCAACCGTGGCGATGGCCGGGGCGATGGTGGTGGTCAGGAAGATGGAGGCCAGCTGCGCGCCGCCGGTGGCGGCAGCGCCGTTGAAGCCATACCAGCCGAACCACAGGATGAACACGCCCAGCGCGCCAAGCGGGATGGAGTGACCAAGGATGGCGTGCACCTTCGTCTTGCCCGTGGCGGGATCGACGGTGTACTTGCCGATACGGGGGCCGAGCAGCTTCGCGCCGATCAGCGCGGAGACGCCGCCGACGGTGTGAATGGCAGCCGAGCCTGCAAAATCAATGAAGCCCAGCTGGCACAGCCAGCCCTGCGGATTCCAGACCCAGCCGGCCTCGATGGGGTAGATGACCAGCGAGATGATGCCGGAATAGACACAGTAGGCGGAAAATTTGGTGCGCTCTGCCATCGCGCCGGAAACAATGGTGGCCGCGGTGGCACAGAACACAAGGTTAAAGACGAAGCTCGAGGCGTTGGTCTGGATGAAGCCGGCAAAGTCGGTGAAGATGTGCAGGTTGGGGATGCCGAACAGCCCCATCACATAATCCTCCGACATCATCAGCGAAAAGCCCAGCAGGATGAACATGACCGTGCCGATGCAGAAGTCCATCAGGTTCTTCATGATGATGTTGCCGGCGTTCTTGACTCTGGTAAATCCGGTTTCCACCATGGCGAAGCCGCACTGCATGAAGAACACGAGCGCTGCGCCGATCAGAAACCAGACAGAAAATACCTCGCCCGAAACCAAAGAAACAATGCTTGCAGAATCCATTGATTCGTTTCTCTCCTTCTCTCTGCGCGCCGGAGCGCGTCCGGGCCGCCGCCAGGCAGCGGCGCTTTGTGCTGCCCGGAGGCAGGCGCTCTCCTTCCTGCGTCCGGGTATTCTTCTCTCCCTCCGTGTGCCGGCCGCTTCTCCTCAGCCGGCACACGGCGTTTCTTCCGTCCCGCTCAGCGCACGCCGAACAGCAGCTCGCCGTAAGACGGATACGGCCAGGCCTCCTTCGAGGCGATCATTTCCATCTCGTCTGCCGGGATGCGCAGCGCGGTCATGTCGGGCAGGATGGTGTCTCTGCAGTAGGCGGCCAGGTCCGGCGCGGCCGTGATGGACTTGCCGGCCAGCAGATCCTCCTCCAGCTTCCGGGCCTGACGGAAGAGCGCTGTCATCATGCTCGACAGGCGGCGGACGGTCTCCTTTTCATAGACGCAGTCCGGCCCGGTCCCCAGCGCGGCCTTCTGCAGGGCCGCCTCCGCCAGACCGCTGCTGTATTTGCTCATGGCCGGCAGAATGCCCTTGTTGACCATGTCCAGCATCGTCAGCGCCTCGATGTGGATGATCTTGCTGTAGTTCTCGTTGAGCACCTCGAAGCGCGCCTCCAGCTCGGTGCGGCTGTAGACCCGATGGGCCTCGAAGAGCCTGACGTTCTTCTCGTCGAGCAGATGCGTCAGCGCGTCGGGCGTCGAGCGCAGGTTCAGCAGGCCGCGCTTTTCGGCCTCCTGCACCCAGGACTCGTCGTAACCGTCGCCGTTGAAGATGATACGCTTGTGCTCGCGGATGGTCCTGCGGATCAGCTCGTGCAGCGCGCCCTCAAAGTCGGACGCGCCCTCCAGCTCGTCGGCAAACTGGCGCAGCTCCTCGGCCACCGAGGTGTTGAGCACGGTGTTGGCGCAGGAGATGGACATGGCCGAGCCGGGCATGCGGAATTCGAACTTGTTGCCCGTGAAGGCAAAGGGCGAGGTGCGGTTTCGATCGGTGGTGTCCTTCGGGAAGCGCGGCAGCGTATGTACGCCGATGCGCATCAGGTCGGCCTGACGGGCGTCGTACTTTTCATCGCGCTCGATCGCGTCAAGAATTTCGCTCAGGTCGGTCCCGAGGAACATGGAGATGATGGCCGGAGGCGCTTCGTTTGCGCCCAGACGGTGGTCGTTGCCGGCGCTGGCCACGGAGATGCGCAGCAGATCCTGATACTCGTCGACGGCCTTGATGACCGCGCACAGGAACAGCAGAAACTGCGCGTTTTCATACGGGGTGTCGCCCGGCTCGAGGAGGTTGACGCCGGTGTCGGTGGAGATCGACCAGTTGTTGTGCTTGCCGCTGCCGTTGACGCCGGCAAACGGCTTTTCGTGCAGCAGGCAGACCATACCGTGGCGCTTGGCCACCTTCTGCATGATCTCCATGGTCAGCTGGTTGTGATCGGCGGCGATGTTGGTGGTGGTGAAGATGGGGGCCAGCTCGTGCTGCGCCGGGGCCACCTCGTTGTGCTCGGTCTTGGCCAGCACGCCGAGCTTCCACAGCTCCTCATTCAGCTCCTTCATGAAGGCAGCCACGCGCGGCTTGATCGCGCCGAAGTAATGGTCGTCCAGCTCCTGGCCCTTGGGCGGGCGCGCGCCGAACAGGGTGCGTCCGGTATAGATCAGATCCTTGCGCCGATCATACAGGGCCTTATCGATGAGGAAGTATTCCTGCTCGGGGCCGACGGTGGTCTTGACGGAGGCGACGTCCGCGTTGCCGAAGAGCCGGAGCACGCGCAGCGCCTGCTTGTTGATGGCCTCCATTGAGCGCAGCAGCGCGGTCTTCTGGTCGAGCGCCTCGCCGCCGTAGGAGCAGAACACGGTCGGCACACACAGCACGCCCTCCTTGATGAAGGCATAGGACGTGGCGTCCCAGGCAGTGTAGCCGCGCGCCTCGAAGGTGGCGCGCAGGCCGCCGGTCGGGAAGGAGGAGGCGTCGGGTTCGCCGCGGATCCGCTCTTTGCCGGAGAACTCCATGATGACGCGGCCGTCGGGCGTCGGGGAAATGAAGCTGTCATGCTTTTCGGCGGTGATGCCGGTCATGGGCTGGAACCAGTGGGTAAAGTGGGTCGCGCCGTTTTCAATGGCCCAGTCCTTCATGGCGCTGGCCACAACGGTGGCGACCTCGCTCTCGAGCGGGCGGCCGTCCTTGATGGTGCGCTGCAGCGCCTTATAGGTCTCCTTGGGCAGACGCTGGCGCATGACCGCGTCGTTGAATACCAGAGAACCGAAGCTTTCCGTGACGTTGAACATGGCAAAAATCTCCTTTACAAAAAGTAAATGCGACAAGGGCGCTATGGATCGACTCCATAACGACATCCTTGTCGCTGTGCAGGTTTGTACCGTAATAAAACAAAAGCGCCGCGGACAGATTTCCCCTGTCCGCGACGTCCTTGTCGCTTTATGGGCGGATTATAGCACCGGGATTTTGCCTTGTCAAGCGCTTTTTCAAAAATTTTTCCGCCCGTCCGGAGCCGGCCGCACGCCGGCCTGCAGCAGCGTTTGCGCGCTCAGCTGAGGAAACGGGACGAACGGGGCCGGCTCCGCCTCGTGCGCCCCGAGCAGCTTTTCCATCCACACCATGCTGTACCACGTGCCGAATTTATACCCGCAGCGGCAAAACTTACCGACCAGCGTATAGCCGAGATGGGCGTGAAACGCAGCGCTCGCGCGTGTCAAATGCGGATCGTCCGCCTCCGGCCAGGCAATGCAGGCATAGAGGTTCTGCACGTTCTGCGCCCGCGAGAGCGCCTCGAGCGCCGTGTAAAGCCGCCGGCCCAGCCCGCAGCCGCGACAGTCGCCCCGCAGGTAGATGCTCGTCTCCGCCGCCCGGTCGTAGGCCGCGCGGGGGTGGAACGCCCCGGTGTACGCATAGCCGAGCAGCTCGCCGTCCCGCTCGGCCGCAAGATACGGATAACGCTGCAGCGTGTGCGCAATGCGCGCGGCAAACGCCGCCGTCTCCGGCACGTCATACTCAAAGCTGATCGCCGTGTCGCGCACATACGGCGCATAGATCTCCAGCAGCGCCGGCGCGTCGGCCGGGCACGCAACGCGGAGCAGGACGTCTTCCGCCATAAGCCCGTCTCCCTTCAACGAAGCGCCGCCCCGGGCAGTCGGGCACGCTTCCTTTTTTGCCCATTATCGTACAACGCCGCCCGTTGTTTTACAAGCGTGCGCTTCGTCCAAATGCCCGTTGTGCACGGACGCGGATGCTGTGAAATCCGCCATTGACAAACCGTATACGCTGTTTTATAATATTCCGGTAAACAAGGGCGTTTACGGTCTGGGGACAGGTCCCCTCGCCGGAGCGCCCCTTTTTTTATGTTCCGTGCCCAGCATACCACGAAAGGAGCCAGGCCAGCATGAATTATTCCAGCGATGAGGTCATGGATTTTATCGAGCAGGAGGGCGTGCGCTTCATCCGCCTTGCCTTCACCGACCCCTTCGGCCGGCTGAAAAACATTGCCGTTCTGCCGGAGGAGCTGCCTCGCGCCTTTTCCGAGGGCATCTCCTTCGACGCCTCTGCCATTGCCGGCTTTACCGGTGAGGTGAAGTCGGATCTGTTTTTGTTCCCCATTGCCGACACGCTTGCCACCCTGCCGTGGCGCTCGGCGCAGGGCAAGGTGGTGCGTATGTTCTGCGATATCCGCCACCCGGACGGCACGCCCTTCGCCAAGGACAGCCGCGCCGTGCTCCGCCGGGCGATTCAGGCGGCGCGCGCGCAGCACCTGACGGTCAACTTCGGCCCCGAATACGAGTTCTACCTGTTCGAGACCGACGAGCGCGGTCGCCCCACGAAGATCCCGTTCGACACGGCAGGCTACATGGACGTGGCCCCCGAGGACAAGGGGGAGAACATCCGCCGCGAGATCTGCCTGACGCTGCTGGAGATGGGCATTCATCCCGAGACGTCGCACCATGAGGAAGGCCCCGGTCAGAACGAGATCGACTTCCGGTACAGCGACGCGCTCTCCTCGGCGGACAATGCCATGAATTTTCTCACCGTCGTCAAGGCCGTCGCCATTCAAAACGGGCTGTATGCAGATTTTTCCCCCAAGCCGCTCATCGGCGAGAGCGGCAACGGCCTGCACCTCAACATGTCCGTGCGCAGCAGCGACGGCGTCGACTGCATGCCCGCCTTCATGGCCGGCGTGCTGGCGCACATCCGCGAGATCACCGTGTTTCTCAATCCCTGTGAGGAGTCCTATCGCCGTCTGGGCGAGAAGAAGGCCCCGCGGTACGTTACCTGGTCGCACGAGAACCGCTCACAGCTGATCCGCATCCCCGCTGCCGGCGGCGACCACCGGCGCTTTGAGCTGCGCTCGCCCGACCCGACGGCAAATCCCTATCTGGCCTATGCGCTGCTGATCCACGCCGGCCTTGACGGCGTGCGCCGGAGGCTGACGCTGCCGGAGCCGAACGACCTCAACCTGTACCATGCGCCGAAGGAGGAGACCGACCGGCTCGAGGCGCTGCCCGGCAGTCTGGAGGAGGCCGCCCGGCTGGCGCTGGAGAGCGAGTTTGTCGCCTCGGTGCTGCCGGAGGGCTTTCTGGACGATCTGAAGCGCCCGGCACGGTGAGCCGGGTGGAGCGGTCTGCAAAGGCGCGCCGGCACGTGCTGATCGTCTCGGGCGGAACACGGCTGCTGCCGTATTTTTCCGAGCTGCTGCCGACGGCGTCGTTCTCCCCCGTCACACAGGCGCGCTCCGCCGGCGAGGCGCGGCGCGCACAGCTGCAAACCCCGGCGGACATTCTCATCGTCGATACGCCGTTGCCCGACGAGTTCGGCGCGGACTTCGCCGTAAGCATGGCCGAGGGCAGCGCGGGCGTGCTGCTGCTGGTGAAGAGCGAGCTGCTCGAGCGCACCGCCTTCCGTACCGGGGGCAGCGGCGTGCTCACGCTGGCAAAGCCCAACACGCGGCAGGCCTTTCTTGAGGCAGTACGTCTGCTTTCCGCCTACAGCGCGCGCCTGCGGCGCATGGAAACGACCACACAGTCGCTCCGTGAGAAGATAGCGGACATCCGGGCGGTCAACCGGGCCAAATGGCTGCTGATTGAGCGGCTGAACATGAAGGAGCAGGATGCACACGATTTTATTGAAAGGCGCGCTGCGGACGCAGGCAGCTCCCGCCGGGAGGCGGCCGAAAGCATCATCCGCACCTACGACAGCTGAATCATGCGAACAAGGGCGTTCGGCATCCGGAGAGGCGACAGCACCTCTCCTGGCTGAACGTCCCCTTTTTTAGAACAGGAGTTACGGTATGAGAACAGTCAAATACATTTTTGTCACCGGCGGCGTCGTCTCCGGTCTGGGCAAGGGCATCACAGCGGCCTCCCTCGGCCGCCTGCTGAAGGCCCGCGGTCTGAAGGTCGCCGCACAGAAGCTCGACCCCTACATCAACGTTGACCCCGGCACCATGAGCCCCTATCAGCACGGCGAGGTCTATGTCACCGAGGACGGCGCGGAGACCGACCTGGACCTCGGCCACTACGAGCGCTTCATCGACGAAAACCTCAATAAATACTCCAACCTCACCACCGGCAAGGTCTACTGGAACGTGCTCAACAAGGAGCGCCGCGGTGAATACCTCGGCTCCACCGTGCAGGTGATCCCGCACATTACCAACGAGATCAAGGAATTTGTCTACGCCGTCGGCAAGAAGTCCGAGGCCGACGTCGTCATCACTGAGATCGGCGGCACCATCGGCGACATCGAGTCGCAGCCGTTTCTTGAGGCGGTGCGCCAGATCTCGCTGGAGGTCGGCCGCGAGAACAGCCTGTTCATCCACGTGACGCTTGTGCCGTATCTGCGCGGCTCCGGCGAGCACAAGTCCAAGCCGACGCAGCATTCGGTCAAGGAGCTGCAGGGCATGGGCATCAACCCCAATCTCATCATCCTGCGCTGCGACGAGCCGCTGGAGCCGTCCATCTTCCAGAAGATTTCCATGTTCTGCAACGTCAAGCCCGACTGCGTCATTGAAAACATCACGCTGCCGGTGCTGTATGAGGCGCCCGTCATGCTCGAGCAGAGCCGCTTTTCCGAGGTGGTCTGCCGCGAGCTGCACATTGACGCGCCGCAGATCGACCTGCGCGAGTGGAACGAGATGCTGATGCGCATCCACGCCCGCTCCCGCAGCGTGACCATCGGCCTGGTCGGCAAATACATCCAGCTGCACGACGCCTACCTCTCCGTGGCCGAGGCACTCAGCCACGCCGGATACGAGCTTGGCTCCTATATCCACATCAAATGGATCGACTCGGAGGAGCTAAACAAATTCAACCTTGAGGAAAAGCTGGCCGACTGCGCCGGCATCATCGTGCCCGGCGGCTTCGGCAACCGCGGCATCGAGGGCAAGATCCTCACCGCAGACTACTGCCGCAGGCACAACGTGCCGTACCTTGGCATCTGTCTGGGCATGCAGGTGGCCGTCATCGCCTTCGCGCGGTACGTCGCAGGGCTTGACGGAGCCAATTCCGGCGAATTCGATCCCGATTCGCCGCACAAGGTCATCGACTTTCTGCCCGACCAGAACGAGCACGTCGACAAGGGCGGCACGCTGCGCCTGGGCGCCTACCCCTGTCACATCCGGGGCGGCACGCAGATGTACCGCGCCTACGGAAAAACCGACATCACCGAGCGCCACCGCCACCGCTATGAGTTCAACAACGATTACCGCCAGCTGCTGACCGACGCAGGGCTGGTCGTCAGCGGCACCTCGCCGGACGGACACATCGTCGAGACCGTCGAGATCCCGCAGAACCGTTTTTACGTCGGCGTACAGTATCACCCGGAATTCAAGAGCCGCCCCAACAAGGCACACCCGCTCTTCCTCGGACTGGTCGAGGCCGCGCTGGAGCAGCAGGAAAACGGAAAGGAGCACAACGCATGAGCACCGTTACAAAGCTGGAACTGATCTATGAGGGCAAGGCCAAGAAGGTCTACGCCACGAGTGACCCCGATTGCTGCATCGTCTCCTATAAGGACGACGCCACCGCGCTCGACGGCCTGAAAAAGGGCACCATTGCCGGCAAGGGCGCCATCAACAACCGCATGAGCAACCTGCTCATGCGCATGCTGGAGCAGAACGGTGTGCCCACCCACCTTGTCGAGGAGCTGAGCGAGCGCGATACGCTGGTGAAAAAGGTGGAGATCGTTCCGCTCGAGGTGATCGTGCGCAACTGCTCGGCCGGCCATTTTGCCCAGCGCTACGGCGTGCCCGAGGGCATGGTTTTCGATGAGCCGACGCTGGAGCTCTGCTATAAGAACGACGCACTGCACGACCCGCTGCTCAACGATTCGCATGCGCTGGCCCTCGGTCTGACGACAAAGCAGGAGCTGGAGACCATCCGCACGCTGGCTCTGCGCGTCAATGCGCTTCTGAAGGACTTCTGGAAGCAGCGCGGCGTCGACCTGATCGATTTCAAGCTGGAATTCGGCCGTCTGCCGGACGGCAGCATCGTGCTGGCAGACGAGATCTCCCCGGACACCTGCCGCTTCTGGGACAGCGCCACCCACGAGAAGCTGGACAAGGACCGCTTTCGCCGCGACATGGGCGGCGTGGAGGCTGCTTATCAGGAGATGATGACGCGTCTGACAAAGCCGAACGGCGGTGAGCAGGCATGAGAGACTATAAAAAAGAGCTGGAGCGCCGCACGGCGTTCATCCGCGCAGTGCTGCAGGACGCCGGAGCCTCCGGCATCGTCTTCGGCAACAGCGGCGGAAAGGATTCCGCGCTGGTCGGCATTCTGTGTAAGGCCGCCTGCCCGGACACGCTCGGCATCATCCTGCCGTGCGCCTCAAAGCGCAACTTCGGCGCCGATGCACAGGACGCCGCGGCCGTCGCCGCACAGTTCGGCATCGAAACGCGCACGCTGGACCTGACGGCAGTGCGTGCCGCCGCCGTGGAGGCGCTCGGCGGCGTGACGCAGCTGACGGACGCGGCGCTGGCCAATCTGGCCCCGCGGCTGCGCATGCTCTCGCTGTACGCCGTCGCCGCCAGTGAAAACCGGCTGGTGGCCGGCACGGGCAACCGCAGCGAGGCGTATATGGGCTATTTCACCAAGTGGGGCGACGGAGCATACGACTTCAACCCCATCGGCGATTTGACCGTCACGGAAATTTACGAATTTCTGGAATATCTGCACGCGCCGCGCTGCGTGATCGACAAGGCTCCCTCGGCCGCTCTGTTCGACGGTCAAACCGACGAGGCGGAAATGGGCGTCACCTACGCCGGCATCGACCGCTTTCTCTTCACAGGCGAGGCAACCGAGCACGACCGCCGTATCATCGAACGCTACCACCGCGGCAGCGCGCACAAGCGCCGGATGCCGCCGGTCTACGCATCGGAGGAATGAACGACATGCACAAGCTCCACGAGGACTGCGGCGTCTTCGGCGTGTTTGCAAACGCCTGCACCGACGTCGCATCCACGGTCTATTACGGGCTGTACGCCCTGCAGCACCGCGGCCAGGAGGGCTGCGGCATCACGGTCAACGACGACGGCGTGTTCTGCACGCACAAGGACGTCGGCCTGGTCAACGACGTGTTCGACGCCGAAACGCTCGCCCGTCTCGGCCGCGGCAATATGGCCGTCGGCCACGTGCGCTACGGCACCACCGGCGGACGCAGCCGCGTCAACTGCCAGCCCATCGAGGTCAACCACGTCAAAGGCTCCATGGCCATCGCGCACAACGGCAACCTCACCAACGCCGCCGACCTGCGCCGACGGCTGGAGCTGGACGGCTCGATCTTCCACACCACGAGCGACACGGAGATCATCGCCTATCTCATCACGCGCGAGCGGCTGCGCGCCCCGTCCATCGAGCAGGCCGTGCGTGCCACGATGGATATCATCGACGGGGCGTACTCACTGGTCGTGATGTCCCCGTCGAAGCTGCTGGCCGTGCGCGACAAAAACGGCATGCGCCCGCTGTGCTACGGTCAGTGCGCCGACGGCAGCTACGTCGTTGCCTCCGAAAGCTGCGCGCTGAACGCCGTGGGGGCCACGCTCATCCGCGATGTGCGCCCGGGCGAGATCCTCGTCTTCACTGCGCAGGGCGTACGCTCCATCGACACGGCCTGCGGCACGCGCCCGCAGGCGCTGTGCGTGTTTGAATACATCTACTTTGCCCGCTCCGACTCCGTCATCGACGGCGTCTCCGTGCAGCAGGCGCGCCTGCGTGCCGGCGACTTTCTCGCGCAGACGCACCCGGTGGAGGCCGACGTGGTCGTCGGCGTGCCGGACTCCGGGCTGGACGCCGCGCTGGGCTACGCGCGCCGCTCCGGCATTCCCTACGCCATCGGCTTTGTCAAAAACAAGTACATTGGCCGCACCTTCATCGAGCCGGGCCAGTCCGACCGGGAAAATCAGGTACGCATCAAGCTCAGCCCCATCGAAAATGCCGTGCGCGGCAAGCGCGTCGTCCTTGTGGACGATTCGATCGTACGCGGCACAACGAGCGGCCGGATCATCCGCCTGCTGCGGCAGGCAGGAGCGGCCGAGGTGCATCTGCGCATCTCCGCGCCGCCCTTCCTCAACCCCTGCTATTACGGCACGGACATCGACACCCGTGAAAACCTCATTGCCTGCAGCCACACGCCCGCCGAGATCGCAGAGATCATCGGCGCGGACAGTCTGGGCTATCTCACCATCGAGGACGCCGGGCGTCTGGCCGCCGGCGGCACGGCGGGCGGCTTCTGCACCGCCTGCTTCAGCGGCGCATATCCCACCGCCGTGCCCACCTGCACGCAGAAAAACCGCTTTGAGCGCAAGCTCTCGGAAAGGACGCGGCATGAAGAATAGATATCTGATTCTGGAAAACGGCGCCGTGTTTCAGGGAGAGGCCTTCGGCGCCGACGGCGAGGTAACCGCCGAGATCGTCTTCACCACCGCCATGACCGGCTTTTTTGAAACGCTCACCGACAAAAGCTATACCGGGCAGGCCGTCGTGCAGACCTTCCCGCTCATCGGCAACTACGGCGTCATTCCCGAGGACGCCGAGGGCGACCGCGTCGGCCCGTCGGCCTACATTGTACGCGAGTGGTGCCGCCACCCGTCAAACTTCCGCAGCCGGAGCGACCTTGACGCCTTTCTCAAGGCCCGCGGCGTCGTGGGCCTGTGCCGCGTCGACACCCGCGCGCTCACGCGGATGCTGCGCGAGCGCGGCGTGATGAACGGCGTCATCACCGACACGCCGGAGCACGCCGACCGTGCCCGTCTGGCAGCCTTCCGCATCCAGTCGCCCGTGCAGGCCGTGTCGGCCAAAACGCCCCGCATTGTCGAGGCCGACCCCGCGCGATTCCGCGTGGCGCTGTTTGACTTCGGTCTGAAGGAAAACATCTGCCGCATGCTGGTGCAGCGCGGCTGCACCGTGCACGTGCTGCCCTGGGACACGTCCGCCGGGGACGTGCTGGCCCTGCAGCCGGACGGCATTTTCCTCTCCAACGGCCCCGGCGACCCGACGGACAACCCCACCGTCATCGAAACGCTGCGCAGTCTGGCCCCCGCCGGCATCCCCACCATGGGCATCTGCCTCGGGCATCAGCTGCTGGCGCTGGCCAACGGCTTTTCCACCGAAAAGCTCAAATACGGTCACCGCGGCGCAAACCAGCCGGTGAAGGATCTGCAGACCGGCCGGGTCTACATCACCTCGCAGAACCACGGCTATGCCGTCGTTCCCGCGAGCGTCGACCGGGAGATCGCCGAGGTCCGCTTTGTCAACGTCAACGACGGAACCAACGAGGGCCTGCGCTACCGCCATGCGCCCACCGTGTCGGTCCAGTTCCACCCGGAGGCCTGCGGCGGCCCGCAGGACACCGCGTTCCTCTTTGACGAATTCATTCAGATGATGGAGGTGCATGCACATGCCGCTCGATCCGCGCATTAAAAAGGTGCTGGTCATCGGCTCCGGCCCGATCGTGATCGGACAGGCTGCGGAGTTTGACTATGCCGGCGTGCAGGCCTGCCGCGCGCTGCGCGAGGACGGTCTGGAAATCGTGCTGGTCAACTCCAACCCCGCCACCATCATGACCGACCGCGCCATGGCCGACAAAATTTACATTGAGCCGCTCACGCTCACCACCGTGCAGCGCATCATTGAAAAGGAGCGGCCGGACAGCATTCTCTCCGGCCTCGGCGGTCAGACCGGCCTGACGCTCTGCATGCAGTTGGCGCGCAGCGGCTTTCTGCGCGCGCACGGCGTGCGCCTGCTCGGCTCCTCGCCCGAGACCATCGACAAGGCGGAGGACCGCCAGCTCTTCAAAGATACCATGGAATCCATCGGCCAGCCGTGCGTCCCGTCCGAAGTGGTCACGACGGTCGACGGCGCGCTGCGCTTTGCCGGGAGGATCGGCTACCCCGTTATCGTCCGCCCGGCCTTCACGCTCGGCGGCAGCGGCGGCGGCATTGCTGAGGACGAGGCGCAGCTGCGCGAGATCGCCTCGGGCGGCATCGCGCTCTCGCCGATCTCGCAGATCCTTGTCGAGCGCTGCATCGCCGGCTGGAAGGAGATCGAGTTTGAGGTGATGCGCGACCGGAACGGCAACGTCATCACCGTCTGCTCCATGGAAAACCTTGACCCCGTCGGCGTGCACACCGGCGACAGCATCGTCATCGCCCCGACCGTCACGCTGGCCGACCGTGAATACCAGATGCTGCGCTCGGCCGCGCTGCGGATCATCGAGGCGCTGGGCGTCGAGGGCGGCTGCAACTGCCAGTTCGCATTGAACCCCGACAGCTTTGAATACGCCGTCATCGAGGTCAACCCCCGTGTCTCCCGCTCGTCGGCGCTGGCCTCGAAGGCCACGGGCTACCCCATCGCCAAGGTGGCCACAAAGATCGCCGTCGGCTACACGCTCGACGAGATCAAAAACGCCGTCACCGGCACGACCTATGCTGCCTTTGAGCCGGCACTCGACTATGTGGCGGTGAAATTCCCGAAGTGGCCCTTCGATAAATTTGTGTACGCAAAGCGGACCCTCGGCACGCAGATGAAGGCCACGGGCGAGGTCATGGCCATCTCCGACCGCTTTGAATCCGCGCTGATGAAGGCCGTGCGCGGAGCGGAGCTGTCGCTGTCCACACTGCGCGCGCCGGCGGCCATGGAGCTGTCGGACGAGGCGCTGTGGCAGGCGCTGCATGAGCCGACCGACCTGCGTCTGTTTTACGTTTACGAGGCGCTGATGCGCGGCGTCAGCGTCGACGCACTGCACGAGCGCACGAAGATCGACCGGTGGTTTCTCTGGAAGCTGCGGAACCTGGCCGACTTTGAAACGCGCATCGCCGGAGGTCCCCTGACGCGCGAGGACTACTTCACCGGAAAGCAGCTCGGCTTCCCCGACCATGACCTGGAGCGCATCTCCGGCAGCCCGCTGCCCTGCACAGCCGAGCCAGACTATAAAATGGTCGACACCTGCAGCGGCGAGTTTGCCGCCGAAACGCCGTATTTCTATGCCGCGTGGAACACCCCGGAGTCCGGCGGTGAAAACGAGGTCCTCCCGCACCTGAACCGCACCGGAAAGCCCACCGTCGTTGTGCTCGGCTCCGGCCCGATCCGCATCGGGCAGGGCATCGAATTCGACTATGCCAGCGTCCACTGCGTGCGTGTGCTGCGCGAGCTGGGCTATGAAGTCGTCATCATCAACAACAACCCGGAAACCGTCTCGACCGACTTTGACATCGGCGACCGGCTGTATTTCGAGCCGCTCTGCCCCGAGGACGTGCTGCACATTCTGAAGGTGGAGCAGCCCTGCGGCGTCGTGGCGGCCTTCGGCGGACAAACCGCCATCAAGCTCACCGGTCTGCTCAGCCGCCTGAACATTCCCATTCTCGGAACCAGCGCCGACAGCATCGACATGGCCGAGGACCGCGAGCGCTTCGACGCACTGCTTGAGCGCCTGCACATCAGCCGCCCCAAGGGCCACACCGTCATGAACACGCAGCAGGCGCTCGACGCGGCACACGAGCTGACCTACCCCGTGCTGATGCGCCCGTCCTATGTGCTGGGCGGTCAGAACATGGTCATTGCCTTCCAGGATGCGGACATCGAGGAATATATGAAGATCATCCTCGGCCACAACATTGAAAATCCCGTGCTCATCGATAAATACATTGAGGGCAAGGAGCTGGAGGTCGACGCCATCTTCGACGGCACGGACGTCCTCATCCCCGGCATCATGGAGCACATCGAGCGCACCGGCATCCACTCCGGCGACAGCATCGCCGTCTATCCCGCCACACACATCGACGACGACATGGCCGCCCGCCTGGTACGCACCACGCGCCAGCTGTGCGTTGGTCTCAACGCCGTCGGCATCGTGAATATTCAGTACATCGTCGCGGACGGGCGCATTTACGTCATCGAGGTCAACCCCCGTGCCTCGCGCACGGTACCATACCTCAGCAAGGTCACGGGTGTTCCGATGGTGGCGCTGGCCATCCGGGTGAGCCTCGGCGAAAAGCTGCCGGAGCTGGGCTACGGAACGGGGCTGTACCGCAATCCGCCCTACACGGCGGTGAAGGTCCCGGTATTCTCCTTTGAAAAGCTCATCGATGTCGACACCCACCTCGGTCCGGAGATGAAGTCCACCGGCGAGGTGCTCGGCATCGGCCGCAGCCTGCGCGAGGCGCTCTACAAGGGTCTGGTCGCCGCCGGCTACCGCATGCACCACGAGGAGGGCGGCGTGCTCTTCACCGTGCGCGACAGCGACAAGCACGAGGTGGCCGACATTGCGCGCAAGTTCGCCGCGCTCGGCTTCCGCCTGTACGCCACGAAGGGTACGGCGGAGGTGCTCAACCGCGCGGGCCTGCCCGCAGAAATCGTCAGCAAGCTGCACGAGGGCACGCCGAATATTCTCGACCTGCTTGAGAGCGGCACGATCAAATACATTCTCTCCACCTCGGCTCGCGGACGCCTGCCCGCGCGCGACAGCGTGAAGATCCGCCGCCGTGCCTGCGCGCTGCAGATTCCCTGCATGACCTCCATCGACACGGCGAACGCGCTGGCCGACAGCCTCATGAGCCGCTATAACGAGCATAACACCCGCCTGGTCGAAATCAACCACATGGATCAGGAGAAAACGAAGCTGCACTTTGTGAAGATGCAAAGCTGCGGCAACGACTATATTTACATCGACTGCTTCCATCAGCAGGTCGACTCGCCCGAGGCGCTGTCCGTCGAGCTGTCCGACCGGCACTTCGGCATCGGCGGCGACGGCATCGTCCTCATCGGCCCGTCCAATGTTGCC
>JALEMS010000076.1 GCA_022768185.1 Clostridiales bacterium
CGTCAACCGCGGCAGCGACAAGCGCATGCACATCAGCGTCGACGCGGAAAACTACCGTGCCAAGCGGGAGGAAAGCCTGGTACGTCTGGCGGAAAAAATGGCGGCCAAGGTGCTCAAATATAAGCGGAGCATGGCGCTGGAGCCCATGAATTCCTATGAGCGACATGTGATCCACACCGCCCTCCAGAATTATGAAGGAGTGTCCACGAGCTCCACGGGTGTCGAGCCCAACCGGCGCGTGGTCGTTACCTATGAAAAGCCTCAGGTAAAATCGACCAGACCCGAAAGCAGGGAATGGAGTTAAGGAGAAGAAGAGCATGTTTTTCGAAAAGGTCAGAGAGCTTCTTTCCAAGCAGTTTGAGATCAGCGAAGACCAGATCACCATGGACACCAGCATCATCGACGACCTCGGCGCAGATTCTCTTGACGTTGTGGAGTTGATTATGTCCCTCGAGGAGGAGTTCAACATTGTCATCTCAGAGGAAGCGGCCGCCGGTATCACAACCGTCCGCGAGGTCGTGGAGTTTTTGGAGAAGAACGTCGATTGATCCGCAGCGGGGCCGGCAGAAAGCCGGCCCCTTTTCTTTTCCCGATCGGTGAAATTGACTTGCCGGAAAGAAGATGATATGATAAAATTTACAGGATGTCGCGCGGAAGGGAGGGAATGCTGTGGCGCATCTGTCACATGCATGGATTGTCGTCTCGTCCGCACCGGAAGAACGGGAGCTGCAGGCCGCTGCGCTGGCTGCGGCAATCGTCTGTCGGCAGCAGAACGGGGCGTCCTGCGGCCAGTGCCGGGACTGCCGCAAGGCGCTGGCGGGTATCCATCCGGACATCATCCGCATGGAGCGTGAGACCGGGGAAGACGGAAAGCCGCGCCGCGAGCTGTATGTCAATCAGATCCGCGCGCTGTGTGTGGACGCTTATGTGCTGCCCAATGAGGCGGCGCGCAAGGTGTATATCATTCCCGAGGCGGACAAAATGAATGAGGCGGCGCAGAATGCGCTGCTCAAGCTGCTGGAGGAGCCGCCGGCGTATGCCGCATTCATCCTGTGCACCGGAAATCCGGAAGGCCTGCTGCCAACCGTGCGTTCCCGCTGTGCCGTGCGTCAGTATGCCGGGCTGCAGGCGGCGTTTTCCGATGAGGCCGAGGCCGGTGCGCAACAGCTGCTGCAGGCAGTTGCTGCGGGCAGCCGGTCGGAGCTGTTTGCCTGCTGTATGGAGCTGGCCGGCTGCACGACACAGCAGGCGCTCGAGTTGGTGGAATGTGCCGAATGCCGGTGTGCGCAGATGCTCTGCGCGCAGCGCGATGCGATGGGACTGCCGGCAGAGCGGCTGGCCGCTCTCCACCGACTGCTTGTGCAGAGCGCAGACCGGCTGCACGTCAACGCAAATGTGAAACAATTGTTCGGCATGGTTGCCGTAATTGCTTTGAAATGAGGATACGCACTTGATTGAGGTTATTGGCGTCCGGTTCAAAAACCGGGGCAAGGTATATTATTTTTCTCCCAATGGTTTGAAGGTCGAGGAGGGACAGAAGGTCGTCGTCGAGACGGCGAAGGGGCTGGAGCTGGCAGACTGCGCGCAGGGCAACCATTATGTGCTGGAAGGCCGCGTGGTGGAGCCGCTGCGGCCGTTGGTGCGCCTGGCGACGGCGGATGATCTCCGAGTGGCCGAGATCAATAAGGCCCGCGAGAAGGAAGCATTTGATATTTGCCTGAAGAAAATCGCCGCTCACAAGCTGGAGATGAAGCTGGTGGACGTCGAATGCAGCTTTGAAGGCAACAAAATCCTGTTCTTTTTTACGGCAGACGGGAGGGTAGACTTCCGCGAGCTGGTGAAGGATCTGGCTTCTGTTTTTCGCAGCCGCATTGAGCTGCGGCAAATCGGCGTGCGCGACGAGGCGAAAATGCTCGGCGGCATTGGCATCTGCGGCCGTCCGTTTTGCTGCAGCCAGTTTTTGGACGAGTTTCAGCCGGTTTCCACAAAGATGGCAAAGCTCCAGTCCATGTCGCTCAACCCGGCAAAAATTTCCGGCAGCTGCGGCAGACTGATGTGCTGCCTGCGCTATGAGCAGGAGGCCTATGAGGAGCTGACAAAGAATGTGCCGAAAAACGGCGCGTTCGTGGAAACAAGGGACGGCTTCGGCAGTGTGGCGCAGGTGAACCTGCTGCGGCAGACGGTGAGTGTGCGCCTCGACAACGACCGGGACAACGCGGTACACACCTATCCTGCTTCCGAGGTGGTCACCGTACCGGGCGGTCGCCCGAAGGACGGCTCCGAGCCGGTGTCCACGCTGGTGCTGCCGCCCGAGCCGGAGCGGAAGGACGAGGAGCCTGCCAACCTTTTCTCCAGCTGGATCATGCCGGACATGCTGCCGGAAATGCCGCAGGAGACCGAGAGCCGGCCTGCAAAGCCTGCGCCGGAGCATCCGGCGGAGGCCGGGGCAGGCTCCGGCGGAGGAAGCGGGCGGCGCCGCTCGTCCCGCCGCGGCCGCAGCGGCGGCCGCCCGGATGGCGGCGAGCATCCGGCAAGGGCAGAGCAGGCCGAGCGTGAACGGGGCGAGGCATCTGCCGCGCCGCGCCGAACCGGCCAGAAGCGCCCGCAGAGCGAAAAGCAGGACGGCGGAAGAGGCGGCCGCGGCAAGCCCCAGGAGAAAAAGGCTGCTGTGCGTCCGGCGGGCGAAAAGCGCCACACGGCAAAGCCGCAGGGCGAGAAGAGCACGGAAAAAAAGCCGCAGAATGAGCGATCGGCTCAGCCGCGCCGCGCACAGGAGGAGAAGAACCGTCTGCCGCAGCCGCGTCGTACGGAACCCCGGCCCGAGCAGTCTCAGACTGCCGCGCCCGCAGCAGAGGGCAAGACCGGCGAGGCAAAGAAATCCGGGTCCGGCCGCCGCCGGCACTATTACGGACGCTCTCGCGGAGGGCGGGACGGCGGCCCGAAGACGCCGCCGGCCGCAACCTGATGCGGGATTGCCACGCAGCTGAAAAGCATAAACAAAAGCGTCTGACGGCGCTGCCCGGATTGACAGGGCAGCGCCGTCAGGCGCTTTTGGCGCAGATGGCCGCAGAACGGCCGGCTGGCGCATTTGAAGAATCAGACGGCAAATCCACCGTCGACGCCGATGACCTGCCCCGTGATGAACGAGGCGCGGTCTGAGGCGAGAAAGGCCACCAGTTCCGCCACGTCCTCCGGCTGCCCGAGACGGCACAGCGGCGTGTCGTCGGCGAGGGCGGCGCGGTCGTCTGCCGTGAGCGGGGCAAGCATATCCGTGTCAATGACGCCGGGGGCCACGCAGTTTGCACGGATCCCGGACGGGCCCAGCTCCTTTGCAAGCGATTTGGTCAGACCGATGACGGCGGCCTTCGTAGCGGAATAGGCGGCCTCGCACGATGCCCCGCGCAGACCCCAGATGGAGGTGAGGTTGATGATGCAGCCGGCCTTTTCGTGCACCATGTATCCGATGGCAGCACGGCAGCAGCGGAACATGCCGTCGATATTGACGGAGAAAATGGCGCGCCAGTCGGCCTCCGTGAGGTCGGTGAGCAGGCCGTAGGAGGCCACGCCGGCGTTGTTCACCAGGAGATCGACCCCGCCGATCCTGTCGAAGAGCGCATCGACCGATTCCGGATCGGATACGTCGCAGGAGACGGCGCGGATGCCCTCGGCGGCCAGCGCGGCAGCCTGCGCTTCCGCACTGCGGCTGGCAGCCCAGACCTGCCAGCCCTCGCGTGTCAGCACCCGTGCGATGGCCAGCCCGATGCCGCGGGATGCGCCGGTGACCAGAGCGGTCTTATTCATGGAAGTGCTCCTTTCAGGGCTGTGCCGGGTAACATCCCGGCGCAGGGAGAATATACTGTTAGTGCGAGAGGAGGGGATCGGATGCAGGACGTGCAGAAAACGGCCCGCGCGCTCGAGCAGAGCGGTAAGGCCGACCAGCTCAGGCGGCTTGCGGAATCGGACGCCGGGCGTGAGATCAGCCGGATGGTGGACGCTGCTGCGGTGGAGCAGGCGGCAAAGTCCGGCGACCAGGCGGCGCTGCGCAAAATTTTGACGCAGGTGCTGAGCACGGACGCCGGGCGGCGTCTGGCGCAGCAGCTCAACGAGACCATGAAGGACTGACGGAAGGGAGGCGCGCGCATGAGCGGGCTGGAAGAACAGATCAGCCGTCTGCTTGGGGATCCCGCGGAAATGGAAAAGCTGACAAAGCTGGCGTCCTCGCTCATGGAGAGCGGGACATTTCCGACCGGGGGCGGGCAGCCGCCGTCCGCAGCGCTGCCGCAGCCGGCAGCGGAGGACGGCGGGCCGGATGTGCATATGCTGGCCTCCATGGGCCGGCTGATCGGGCAGGCCAATCAGGCTCCGGGGCGGGGCAGTGCCTTGATGGAGGCGCTCAAGCCCTATATGGCCGAAAAGCGGCAGGCGAAAATGGACAAGGCGATCCGCATTGCGCGCATGGCGAAGCTGGCAAAGCTGGCAATGGACGAATTTGGAGGAGATGGCAATGGCGGCATATAACCGGTATCAGGGCAACAGCGGACGGGTGATCCGCGTGCAGGAGGAGCCGGAGCGGCAGGCCTCGCGGTCCGGCAAGCACCTGTCCCAGCCGCATACGCTGCCGGAGCCTCCCGCTCCGTCAAAGCCCGCAGCGCAGGCACAGCGGGTACAGCCGCACGCTGCAGGCACACAACGAAAACAGGCACAGGCGCCGCCGCCTGTGCCTGCCGGAAATGCGCTGGGACGACGTCTGCCGCTGACACAGCCGTCCGGACGGCTGCCGGAGCTGTTCGGCGGCTTGCTGGAGCGGCTCTCTCCGCAACAGATGGAAACCGAGGATCTGATCCTGCTGCTGATTTTATACCTGCTCTACCGCGACAGCGGGGACAGCGAGCTGCTGATCATGATGGGCGCGATGTTTCTGCTTTAGCCTGCGCGGCTGCAGCCGTGCGGGCTTTTGCGGCGTCTGCTCACGCGGGCGGCGCAAACAGCGCCTCGTCCGGCGGGGTCAGCGTGGGCGCGTCGGAGGTCATGCTGTAAACGAGCGTGTCGCCGTCGTAGGTCTCGCAGCCCATCAGCAGGCCGGTGGAAGCCGAGACGTACACACGGTTGAGGTAGCCCAGCTCGCCGTCGGTGTATTCGGCGTAGATACAGGATGTATCCTGAAAGAGCTTATAGCCCGCGCCGGTGATGGCGCGTGTCGGAAGCGCAAGCATGTCCTCGTAGGTGAGACAGCGCAGCCAGACGTCCGCCTGTGCATAGCCTGCATCGTCTGCACGGCAGTGGTATACGCCGTCGGCGTTGTCATACCAGATCCACAGCCCGTCCGGACGAATGAGGAGATTGCGCTTGCCGGTGTGCAGGAGCGTGCAGCCGTCGGAGGTCTGCTCTGTGATGCTTTCGATGCTGCTGCTGTCCTGCCAGAAGGTGCGCACGGTGACGGTGCGGGAATAGGCCGTTTCGCGCTGCAGGCTGGCTATGACGGCCTGTACGGTCTCCGGTGTGACGTCCGCCTTACGGAAGGGGCTGCTGCCGGCTGGGTCGGTGTTTTCCTCTCCGGCGACGGCGTCCGGCAGAATGACGGGCGTCGTTTCCAGGCGCAGCCAGGGGCAGACGAAAAACAGCACGGCAACGAGCACAATGGCTGCCAGCACGACAAGCGCCGGCGCAAGCAGGCCGTGCGGCCGCTTCACAGGAATTCCTCCGGCGGCGTGCTGCTTTTTCCGAAGTGCCAGGCGATGGCGTCCGCGATGCGAGCGCAGGCATGCCCGTCACCGTAGGGATTGACGGCGTGCGCCATGCCGGCGTAAAGCGCCTCATCCGTCAGCAGCTGTGCTGCCAGATGCAGCACCTCGTCCCGATCAACGCCGGCCAGGCGCACGGTGCCTGCTTCGACGGCCTCGGGCCGCTCGGTCTCGCGGCGCAGGACAAGCACAGGCTTGCCGAGGGCGGGGGCCTCCTCCTGAAGGCCGCCGGAATCGGTCATGATAAAATAGGAGCGGGCCATCAGTCGGTGCATATCGAAGACATCCAGCGGCTCGATGAGGTGGATGTTCGGCCTGCCGTCCAGCTCCTCGTGCGCCGCCTGGCGCACCGTGGGGCTGAGGTGCACGGGATAGACGACCTCCACATTCGGGAATGCCTCGGACAGCGCGCGCACGGCAGAGAAAATGCTGTGCATCGGCGCACCGTAGTTCTCGCGGCGATGGCACGTCATGGTAATGACGCGGCGGGTAAAATCGATCTGCTGCAGCTCCGGGCTGGAAAACGTCCCGTCGCCGATGGTGTAGGCCATCGCGTCAATGACGGTGTTGCCGGTGACGTACACGTTTTCGGTCACGCCCTCACGGCGCAGGTTGTCCGCGTTGCGCCGGGTGGGCGCAAAATGCAGCTCGGCCAGCCGGGCCACAAGCAGACGGTTCATTTCCTCCGGGAAGGGGGAGCGGATATCGCCCGTGCGCAGACCGGCCTCGACGTGCCCGACGGGTACGCCTGCATAGAAGGCGGACAGCGCCGCCGAGAAGGTGGTGGTGGTGTCGCCGTGGACGAGCACAAGGTCGGGCTGTGCTGTGCGCAGCACGTCCTCCATGCCGTGCAGCACACGGGCGGTGACGTCCGAGAGCGTCTGCCTCTGCTGCATGATGTCCAGATCGTAGTCCGCCGTAATGCCGAAGCACTGCATGACGCTGTCGAGCATCTCACGGTGCTGCGCCGTCAGGCAGACCTGACAGTTCAGCTCAGGCCGGCGGTTCAGCTCCAGCACGAGCGGAGCCATTTTGATCGCTTCCGGCCGTGTGCCGAACACGGCCATGACGTTAAGCTTTTGCATCATGATCCTCCGAGGACCCGCCGGGGGCCTGCTTGTCCGGGTGATGGTGATGGTGGTCGTGTGCGCGCAGGGTGCGTGTGATGAATATGCCGACGACCACGGCGATGACGATCGCCAGCGCCAGCAGCCATATGCGCAGCCGTCCTGCCGCCGTGATGACCACGGCGTACAGGCCGAGCACGGCGCTGACGGAGTAGAGAATGGCGACGGCCTGCTTCTGGCTCAGCCCCATGTCGATGAGGCGGTGGTGGAAATGTCCGCGATCGGGCCGCATGGGGTTCTGCCCGTGCAGCAGACGGCGGAAGAAGGCAAACAGCGTGTCGCACAGGGGGACGGCCAGCGCCATGATGGGCACGACAAAGGTGACCACGGCATAGAATTTGAACATGCCGATGACCGAAACCGTCGAGAGCACATAGCCGAGCAGCAGCGCGCCGGTGTCGCCCATGAAAATTTTCGCGGGGTTGAAATTGTACGGGATGAAGCCGAGGCATGCGCCCATGAGTGCGGCCAGAATCAGCGCGACATTGACCTCGCTGACCAGCAGCGCCACGACGAACATCGTCAGCGAAGCAATGGTCGACACGCCGCAGGCCAGCCCGTCCAGTCCGTCAATGAGGTTGACGGAGTTGGTGATGCCGACAATCCACAAAATGGTGAGCGGGACGGCAAGAAAGCCGAGGTTCACGCCCTCGACGGGACGAAATACATTGGGATTTGCGATGACCTGGATGACAACCCCGTGCAGCACGGCGACGACCGCCGCCACGATCTGCACCAGGAACTTCTGCCAGGCGCGCAGCGAGACGATGTCGTCGATAATGCCGACGATCACCATGATGACGGTGCCCAGCAGGATGCCGCGGACCTGCCGGCTGATGTCGACAAACAGCACCACGCTGATGAGAAAGCCGATGAAGATGGCAAGTCCGCCCATACGGGGGATGGGGTGATCGTGGACGCGGCGCGCCTCGCCGGGCACGTCAATGGCGCCGACGTTGATGGCAAAGGATTTTGCGATCGGTGTGGCGGCAAAGCTGATGACAAAGGCAATGACGATCGCCAGCAGCAGCCGGATCCACAGCGCGGTATGAGAAAGCATGGCAGACGTCTCCCTGTTTATCTTGCAACGAAGCCGATCTTTTTATAGACCTTGCGCATGGTGCGCATGGCCACGGCCTCCGCCTTTTCCGCGCCGGCGCGGTAGATGGATTCCAGGTAGGCCTTGTCCTTCATGATGCGCTCGGCCTCCTCGCGTACGGGACGGAGCATTTCGATGACGGCCTCGCCCACGGCGGGCTTGAACACGCCGTAGCCCTTGCCCTCAAACTCGGCCTCGATCTCGTCCATGGTCCTGCCCGTGGCGCAGGAGTAGATCTGCATCAGGTTGGACACGCCCGGCTTTTCCGCCGGATCGAAGCGGACGCAGCGCTCGGTGTCGCAGTCGGTGACGGCGCGCTTGAAGCTGCGCATGATCTCGTCGGGCTGCTGCATGATATAGATGCAGCCGCCGGGGTCCTTATCGGACTTGGACATCTTGTTTTCCGGCGAGGTGAGGCTCATGATGCGTGCGCCGGTGCTGGGAATGAACGGCTCGGGGATGGTGAACACATCGCCGTAGATGTTGTTAAAGCGCATGGCGATGTCCCGGCAGATCTCCACATGCTGCTTCTGGTCGCTGCCGACGGGGACAAGGTCTGCCTGATACAGCAGGATATCGGCAGCCATCAGCGCAGGATAGGTGAACAGACCGGCGTTGATGTTGTCGGCGTTCTTGGCGCTCTTGTCCTTAAACTGGGTCATGCGGGACAGCTCGCCAAACATGGTGTAGCAGTCGAGCACCCAGCCGAGCTGCGCATGTGCGGCAACGTGGCTCTGGATGAACAGTACGTTCTTTTCCGGATCCAGGCCGCAGGCGACGTACTGTGCCAGCTGTGCCAGCGTGCGGCGGCGCAGGTCGGCCGGAACCTGGCGGACGGTGATGGCATGCTCGTCCACGATGCAGTAGAAGCAATTGTACTCGTCCGACAGGGCTACCCAGTTTTTGATCGCGCCCAGGTAGGAGCCGAGCGTCAGGTCGCCGGAGGGCTGGATGCCGGAAAATATCGTCTTTTTCTTTTCGTCCATGATTTTTGTCCTTTGTAAAAATATTGTGATCCGGATCGTGCACCGGAGCGGGAAATCACTTGCCGAGGCCGAATTCGCGTGCCAGCTGTGCAAAGGCGGGCATGGAGCGGGCGATGCGGTCGGGGGAGACGCAGTAGGCCAGGCGTGCGTACCCCGGCATGGCGAAGGAGGAGCCGGGCACCAGCAGCAGGCAGTGCCGCTTGGCGGCTTCGATGAAGGCCTTTTCATCGCCGGGTGTTTTCATCCACAGGTAGAACGCGCCGCGCGGGTAGACGCATTCAAAGCCCAGCGCGGTCAGCCCGTTGTAGAGAGCCTGACGGTTGCGGTCGTAGGCGCTGATGTCGGTTTTTTCGTTCAGGCAGCGCGCCACGGCCAGCTGCAGCAGCGACGGCGCATTGACGAAGCCGAGAATGCGGTTGGAGGTGCAGGCCGCGTCCCAGATGAGACCGTAGTCGTCGATCTCCGAGGGGATGACGAGATAGCCGATGCGCTCGCCGGGCAGCGACATGGACTTCGACCAGGAATAGCCCACGATGGTGTTGCGGTAGAAGCAGGGGATGTACGGCACGTCGGCCCCGTCGTAGGCCAGCTCGCGGTACGGCTCGTCCGACAGCAGGTAGATGGACGTGCCCAGCTCCTGCTGGCGGGCCTCCAGCGCCTCGGCCAGCGCGCGGATGGTTTCGGCCGGGTAGATGACGCCGGTGGGGTTGTTGGGGTTGTTGACGATGACGGCCTTGGTCTTTTCATTGCAGGCGGCCGCAACGGCGGCCGGGTCGATCTGGAAGGTGCCCTCCTCGGCCTGCACGACGCGCAGAACGCCGCCGAAATTCCGGATGTAGTTGCCGTACTCCAGAAAGTAGGGCGCAATGACCACGACCTCGTCTCCAGGGTTGAGCAGCACGTTGAGGATGACGTTGAGTCCGCCGGCTGCGCCCACGGTCATGAGAATGTTTTCCGCGGTAAAGGCGGTGCCGAAGCGGGCGTTGAGGTTTTCTGCCACGGCGGTGCGCACGGCAGGGAAGCCGGCGTTGGGCATATAGCCGTGTACCACGGTGGGATCGGTGTCCTCCAGCACCTGCGCGATGGCCCGGTTGAGGGCGGCGGGAGCGGGGAAGTTGGGGTTGCCCAGGGAAAAATCAAACACGTTTTCGCTGCCGTGGATGGCAGCCAGACGCATACCTTCTTCAAACATGGCGCGGATGGCGCTGCTGCTTTTTGTCATGGCGATCATTCTCTCGGAAATCATGAAGACCCTCCCAAATTACATGGTATATCAACTTAGTACTATAGCACGAAAGGCTTTGTTTTACAACAAATAATTACCCCGCGGGGGCTTTTTCTTGACAGTGCGCGGTTTGTGCAATAATATACCAAAGTGGAGCCGGCACGGGCCGGGACGGGCATCTGCCGCGACCGGCTGCCGGAATTTCCGGCTGCAAACGATTTCCGGGAGGATCGAAACAGAAATGGATAGGAAGTTTTTTGAGGATATGGAAGCGCGCATCCCCAGGGGCAAGGTGCGCACGCGCTTTGCGCCCAGCCCCACGGGCTATATGCACGTCGGCAACCTGAGAACGGCATTGTATACCTGGTGCATTGCCCGCCATGCCGGCGGCACCTTCATTCTGCGCATCGAGGACACCGATCAGAACCGGCTGGTCGAGGGTGCGGTGGACGTGATCTACAAGACCCTGCGCGAATGCGGTCTCGATCACGACGAAGGCCCGGACGTCGGCGGCCCCGTGGCTCCGTATGTCCAGTCTGAGCGCCGCAATACCTACCTGCCGTATGCGCAGCTGCTCGTCGAGCGCGGCCATGCGTATTACTGCTTCTGTGAGAAGAGCGGGAGCGAAGAGGACGCCGGCTTTGAGCACATCGAGGATCCCTGCCGCAGCCTGCCGCCCGAGGAGGTGCAGCGCCGCCTCGACGCCGGTGAGCCCTACGTCATCCGCCAGAAGATTCCCCGCGAGGGCACGACCACGTTCCATGACGAGATCTTCGGCGACATCACCGCGCCGAACGCCGACCTGGACGATCAGGTGCTCATCAAGCGCGACGGCCTGCCGACCTACAACTTTGCCAACGTCATCGACGATCACCTCATGGGCATCACGCACGTTGTGCGCGGCACCGAATATCTTGCCTCCGCGCCGAAGTATAACCTGCTGTATGAGGGACTGGGCTGGGAGATTCCCCGGTACGTCCACTGCTCGCCGGTCATGCGCGATGCGCACAACAAGATGTCCAAGCGGCACGGAGATCCGTCCTATGAAGATTTGATCGCTGAGGGCTACCTCACCGAGGCGGTCGTCAACTATGTGGCGCTGCTCGGCTGGTCGCCGAAGGGCGAACGGGAAATTTTCAGCCTGCCGGAGCTGGCCGAGGCCTTTGACCTGAGCGGTATTTCCAAATCCCCTGCCATTTTTGACAAGGAAAAGCTGACGTATTTCAACGCCGAATACATCAAGGCCATGGAGCCGGCGGCCTTTGCCAAGGCGGCGGAGCCGTGGATCCGTCAGGCTGTGAAAAATCCGGCCTACAGCACGGCTGCCATCGCCGCCATTCTGCAGCAGCGCACCGAACGGCTCTCCGATATCCCGGAGAAGCTGGACTTTTTCGACACGCTGCCGGAATACGACACGGCGTTGTTCGTCCATAAGAAGTCCAAGAGCACGCTCGAGACCTCCCGGGATATGCTCAGGGCCGCCATCGACACGCTGGAGGCGCTGCCTGAATGGACGGAGACGACCGTTCACGACAGCCTCGTCACGCTGGCGGAGGCGCGCGGGGTGAAGAATGCGCTGCTGATGTGGCCGGTGCGCATCGCCGCAGCCGGCAAGCTGGTCACGCCCGGCGGTGCAGTCGAAATCTGCGCCATCCTCGGCCGGGAGGAGACGCTGCGCCGTCTGCGCCTCGGACTGGAAAAGCTGAACTGACGGAAGAGACCGGCGAAGAAAAAACAGAAACGGAAAAAGACGGTGCGGCCGCACCGTCTGCAGCTGTGCGCGCATCGCCGATCTCATCGACCGTCGGCGTGCTGCAGGGCGGAAGCGCTCTGACCCAATGCCATAAGGAAAGCCCGGATGCAAACGCATCCGGGCTTCAGACTGTCCGAAATGCCTCGCAGAGTTCGCGGCGCGCACGCCGCGAAGCAAATCCGATCCATTTTCCGCGGCGGCGTGTACGTCGCGGAAAATACTTTGCGCGGAGAGAGTGTGCTTTTGTTCGCTGCAGGCGGACAAAAGCGCGCGGGTCGGAGCGAAGTCCTTTTGTCAAAGAAGCCCGCAAGGGCTTCTTCTGACAAGCTCAAGCCCGGATGCGTTTGCATCCGGGCTTTCACAGTCTTCAGGGTTCGGAGCGATCGGATGTGCCGTACAGCTGCCTGCCGCAGTTGCGGCAGAAGCGACCGCCGACAGTTTGTGTGCCGCAGCCCGGACAGAATTTGAAGGGACGCGGCGGCTCGACGGGCTGTGCCGGCTGCAACGGCGTTTGTGCGGCGTCTGCCGGCTGCGGCGCGGCTGCGGGGGCGGGGAAGGGAGGCATTTTGCCGGGAATACCGTGATAGGTCGAACGGTCAAAGGCGAGAATCGGCATGAAAATGCCCGGGAGGAGCAGCAGACCGAGGCCAAAGCCCGGTTCGCGCCCGAACACCTTGGCCAGCTTGAAGGGAGAGCGGATGTGAACATAAAGGTTGGCGATGGGCACGAACAGCAGCAGAAACCACAGCGCGTTGCCCCAGGTGATCTCAAAATAGGTGCACTGGCTGTAAATGGGGACGATGGCGGCCCAGCCCGTCTGACCGGCCTTGGAATAGAGATTCCAGTTTGCAGTGATCTGGACGATGATGAAGAACAGCGCAGGGAATACTCTGAGGCATGCGGCGGTTCCGGCGTCGCTTATGTAGTAGGAGAGGTAGTAAAGCGCCAGTGTGATCATGGAAAAGCCTCCGTTCGTGGTGCAGCGGCGCTTTCTGCCTGCGCTTTGAGCAGCCACTCTCATGATTCTTTTTGATTATAACAAAATTGCCAGAATATGCAAGAGAAAACGCGGATTTGATTGGTAAAAATACCGGCTTCCGATCGGCGCTTTTTCGGACGAAATATGAGAAAAAGCCAGTTTTTTCATAAATCAAATCACCCTTTTTCGGAGACAATAGCCCAAAAGGGGTGATTTTTATGAAAAAAAAGACCGCGACGCTTGTGATCGCGTATCTGTCCTGCGCCGTCGTCATTCTGGGTGCGGCGACATTGGTGCAGCATGGACGCACCGAGCGCTATCGCCGCGCGCTGCAGGCCAACTATCAGCACGCCTTCAGCGAGCTGGTGACGGGTATGGGCGCGCTGGACACGGCGCTGCAGAAAAGCGTCTATGCCGCCTCACCGGCCATGGCCGGCCCGCTGTGCACCGAGGTGTTCGGCAAGGCACAGGTGTGCCAGATGGCGCTGGGCGTGCTGCCGTTTTCCACGCAGGAGCTGGAGCAGACCTCCGGCTTCATTTCCCGGGTTGGCGACTATGCCAGCGTGCTCTCGCGCTCGGCGGCGGCCGGCACGGGGCTGGACGAGCAGCAGGTGAAAAATCTCAAATCCCTGGCCTCCACGGCGGGGCTGCTGGCCGAGAACCTGCGCGCGCTGCAGCAGGAGCTGTCGGACGGCTACCTCACCATGGACGAGGCAGCCGCAGGAGAGCGGCGGCTGCGCAACGTGGCCGCGTCCGTCGCCGACAGCAGCGGAACCGGCACGCTCGGCGGCAGCATGAAGCTGGTGGAGCAGGAATTCCCGGAAATTCCCTCGCTGATCTACGACGGCCCGTTCTCCGAGCATCTGACCAACGCTGCGCCGAAGCTGATCGAAAACGACCCGGACGTTTCCGAGGCCGACGCCCGTCAGCTGGCCGCGCGCTTTTTGGGTGTGCAGCCCGACACGCTGACCATGACCGCCCGCAGCGAGGGACAGCTGCCGTGCTGGTGGTTCAGCGCGCCGGACGGAAAGGATACCATGTCGCTGGCACTGACGGTTGCCGGCGGCCAGCCGCTCAATCTGCTCTCGTCCCGACAGCCGGCTGCGTCCGCGCTGAGCGCAGAGGATGCGACAGGCATCGCAAAGCGCTTTCTGTCCAGCCGCGGCTACCGGAACATGCGCGAGACCTACCACATGACGCAGGGCAATATCGTCACCGTCAACTTTGCCGCGGAGCAGGACGGCGTGCTGTGCTATTCCGACCTCATCAAGGTGGGCGTGGCCTGCGACACGGGGGCAATTTGCTCGTTTGAGGCGCGCGGGTATATCAATTCCCACACCGCCCGCGACCTGCCGGAGCCGTCCGTGACGGCAGACGAGGCGCGCACGCAGGTGACGCAGGATCTGGAGATCCTCTCCGAGCAGCTGACGCTCATCCCGACCGCGGGACAGGACGAGCGCCTGTGCTGGGAATTCAAGTGCCGGACGGATGACGAGCGGCATGTGCTGGTCTATGTCAACGCCGTCACGGGCCAGCAGGAGAAGATTCTGCTGCTGCTTGAGGACGAAAACGGCACGCTGACGCTGTAAGCGGTGTGCGCTTGTGCGCGGAGGGAAAAGCAATTCCAATCGCGCGCGAGGGCCTGACGTGTGCAGAGCTGTGATCCGAAGGCGGCACGCGATGCCGCCCTGCCGATATCTGTCGGCAGGGCGGCATTTTTCTGCGTCCAAAGCAGGGAGAAGGGAAAGCCGGACAGAAGCGGTCGTCTTTACAGCAGCGAGGTATCAGCAGGCCGTTTGTTCCGGAGCCGTGCAGTCGGGCGCCGGCGGTCGGAAGCGCTGTGTTTCTGACGGCGCGGCAGAGGCAGGAAAACGGAAAATTTAACAAAACATTCATTTTCTTTCACAAACAGAGCGTTGAAATTTCGCGGATGTGTGTTAAAATATACTTTACACATTTGTACAGCGTTTTTTCTGACAGCTCCCCGGCGTGACCGCCTGTGTGCCGTTGTGCGCCCGCCGCAGAGCTCGCTGTACACAGTGTTTTTTCTTTTGTATTTTATTTTATATGGAGGAACGTATCATTATGGCAAAGAAGCAATTCAAGGCAGAATCCAAGCGGCTGCTCGATCTCATGATCAACTCCATTTACACGCATAAGGAAATTTTCCTCAGAGAGATCATCTCCAACGCTTCGGATGCAATCGACAAGCTGTGCTATGCCTCGCTGACCGACGACAGCATCGGTATGAACCGTGAGGATTTCCGCATCCGCATCATTGCGGACAAGCAGGCCGGCACGCTCACCGTCTCCGATAACGGCATCGGCATGACGGCCGAGGAGATGGAGCAGAACCTCGGCGTCATCGCCAAGAGCGGCACGCTGCAGTTCCGCGACAGCATGGACGCCAAGACGGTCGGCGAGGACAACATGAACGTCATCGGTCAGTTCGGCGTGGGCTTTTATTCGGCCTTCATGGTTTCCGACAAGGTAACGGTCATCTCCCGTGCCTGGGGCCAGGAGGAGGGCAGCTGCTGGGAGTCCTCCGGCGTGGACGGCTACACCATCACCCCCTGCCAGAAGGATACCGTCGGCACCGACGTCATCATGCACATCAAGACCGGCGAGGGCGAGGACAGCTGCGCCCGCTATCTGGAAAGCTGGCAGCTGACCCAGCTCATCAAGAAGTATTCCGACTACATCCGCTGGCCCATCATCATGGACGTGGAGCACACCGAATACCGCGATACCGACGAGCTGGACGAGGACGGCAAGCCCAAGCAGGAAGCCTACACCGTCACCAGGGAAGAGACCATCAACACCATGACGCCGATCTGGCAGCGCAGCAAGAGCGAGGTCAGCGACGAGGAATGCATCGCTTTCTATAAGGAAAAGTATCACGAGACCGAGGATCCGCTGGCCGTCATTCGCGTCAATGCCGAGGGCCAGGTGGCCTACCGCGCGCTGCTGTTCATCCCGGCCAAGGCGCCCGGCGACTACTTCACGGTCAACTTTAAGAAGAAGATCCAGCTCTACAGCAACGGCGTGATGATCATGGACAACTGCGAGGATCTGCTGCCCGACTGCTTCGCGTTCGTGCGCGGCGTCGTCGATTCGTCCGACCTGTCGCTGAACATCTCCCGCGAGATGCTGCAGCACGACCGTCAGCTGCGCATCATCGCCAACAGCATCGAACGCCGCGTCAAGAACGAGCTGCTCAAGATGATGACGACCGATCGTGAGAAATACTGCACCTTCTTCGACAACTTCGGCCAGCGCCTGAAGGCCGGCGTCATCTCCAGCTTCGGCGAGAAGCGCGAGCTGGTGCTGGATCTGCTGCTGTACCGCAATGCCGAAAACAAGTATGTCACCATCGCCGACTACACCGCATCCATGCCCGAGGGCCAGCCGTATATTTACTATGCCTGCGCGCCCACGGTTGAAAAAATGCTGCAGATGCCGAAGGCCGGCTTCATCCGCAGCAAGGGCTACGATCTGCTGTGCGCCAGCGAGGAATTCGACGAGCTGGTGTTCCTGTCGATGGCGGAGTTTATGGAGAAAAAGTTCTGCAACATCTCCAAGAGCGACCTCGGCTTCGGCGAGGATGAGAAGAAGGAAAACGACACCGAGGCAGAGGCGCACAAGGACGTGGTGGATTTCGTCCAGAAGCAGCTGGAGGGCCGCGTCAAGACCGTGCGCCTGACCAACGAGCTGGGCGACTATCCTGCCTGCCTGACCTCCGAGGGCCAGTTCACCCTCGAGATGGAGCGCCGCCTGCGCCGCACCGGCATGGGCGATATGCCGCTGGCCGAGCGTGTGCTGGAGCTGAACACGGAGCACAGGGCCTTCGGGGCGCTGTGCAAGGCCGTGCAGGACGATCCGGAGCGCGCGCGCGACCTGGTCGAGCTTCTGCATACCCAGGCTCTGATGCTGGCCGGCGAGCCTGTGGCCGATCCCCTTGCCTTCAGCCAGCAGATCTGCAGCCTGTTCTGATCGAAGCAGCGCTTTCGGAGAAAACAGGAAGCGGACGCCGGGAAAAAACTGATTGACTTAACCGGTCGGATACGATAGTATATTGGATTGACCGTATACTTTTGTGTGTCCGCCCCGGTGGGGCAGCCCATCGGGGCGGACGTTATTTTTTCACCCGGAGAACACCATGGAACGAACCCTTGGCCTATATATCCATATCCCGTTCTGCGCCTCCAAGTGCGGGTACTGCGATTTTTATTCGCTGGCCGGGCAGGAGCGCCGGATGCCGGACTATGAAGAAGCGCTGTGCGCGCATATCGAGGAGTCTGCCGGCGCGCTGGCGCCCTATGTGATCGACACCGTGTACTTCGGCGGCGGCACGCCCAGCTTCTTCGGCGCAAAGCGCCTGTGCAGCGTGTTCAACACGCTCAAGCGGACGGCCCGCGTGAAGAAAAGCGCGGAGGTCACCATAGAGATGAATCCGGACAGCGTCGACCTCAAGTCGCTGCGCCTGCTGCGCCGCGAGGGGGTCAACCGCATTTCGCTTGGCGCGCAGTCGGCAAACGACGATATTCTGCGCCTGATCGGACGGCGGCACAGCTGGCGTCAGGTGGAGCAGGCCGTTGGGCTCATCCGGCAGGCGGGCTTTGACAACCTCAGCCTCGATCTGATCTACGGTCTGCCCAGTCAGACCAAGCGCGACTGGACCGACACGCTCGGCCGCGCCATGGCCCTGCAGCCGGAGCATATCTCCTGCTACGGGCTGAAGCTGGAGGAGGGTACGCCGCTCTACCGCTATCACGATTCACCGGCCCTGCCGGACGACGATGAGCAGGCGGATATGTATCTTTACACGGTGGAGGAGCTGGAGCGCTGTAATTATCATCAGTATGAGATTTCCAATTTCAGCCTGCCGGGAAAGGAATCGCGGCACAACCTGAAATACTGGCGCAGGCAGGAGTACATGGGCTTTGGCCCGGGGGCGCACTCGTTCGTCGGCTCCGTGCGCTACAGCTATGTCCGCGATCTGTGCGGTTATCTTGACGGCGTTGCCGGCAAGCGGGACATTCTGGATGAATACTCCCGCATTGAGGGCATGGAATGCGGCTCGGAATACATCATGCTGGGGCTGCGCACCACGCATGGCATCTCGGAGCAGGAGTATTGCCGTGCCTACCGCAGCAGCTTTGCACCCATCGAGGAGGAGCTGAAATCCTTCGTGCGAAAGGGCTGGGCGGTGCGGCAGGGCGACCGGTGGCGCTTCACCTCGTCGGGTTTTCTGCTGTCAAATCTGCTGATCGGCCGCCTTCTGGCGGCGCAGGCGGAGGAAAAGCGCATTGCGGTCCCCTGGGTCCGTCAGGACCCGGCGGAGGTTTTCGGCGAGAAGACGGAGCTGCCGCCCGGCGATGACGTGTTTTACCGTGCGGCTGATATGGAAAGGCGATAGATTATGAAATTATTTTCGGAAAAGAGACGTCCTTCCCGCGGACAGGATACCAAGGAGCTGCCCCGCCTGACGCCGGAAGCCATTGCAAAGGCCGAGCAGAGTGCACGCGAGGCCCGCTCGCGGGCCTCATCCGGCCGCGGCGGCGCGCATGCGGCCCCGTCCCATGCCGCCCCGCGCACGGCGTCTGCCCGCGCTGCCGTCGGCGTATCCGCTGAGCCGCGGCCGCGCCGCGGCGGACGCATGGCGCTGCTGGTCGTTGTGATCGTACTGGCGGTGCTGTGCCTTGCATGTGCCGGCCTCGGTATCTGGGCCGGCGGGGGAGAGACCATTCTGCCCGGCGTGAGCGCCGGCGGCGTCAATCTGGGCGGACTGACGCCCGGTCAGGCCATCGAAAAGCTCAATGCGGCCGGCTGGAACAGCGAGGATGACGCGGCGGTGCACGTTTCGCTGCCGGCGGACGTCAGCTTCACGGTGACGGCCCGCGAGGCCGGCGTACAGCTGGACGTGGCGGATGTGGTGGTGAAGGCCTATGCCTACGGCCACGACGGCGGCGCATTCAAAAACGGCTTTCACTACCTGCGCTGTCTCATCGCCGGCAGAGAGCTGAGCCTGTATGACGCCGACGCGCTTGACCGGGAGCTGATCGCCTCAAAGGTCTCGGCGGCGGCCAGAGAGGTCGTTTCTGCCATGATGAGCGAATCGCTGACGGTGGATGAGGAATACATCTCCATCGTAAAGGGCGCCGACGGCGTTTCGGTGGATGAACAGAAGCTCTGCAATGAGGTGGCCGACGCGCTGCTGGCGCACAACTACACCACCATCGACTGCGGCGTCGACGTGGAGACAGGCACAAATCTGGATATCCGGAAGCTGTACGACACCGTTGCCTGCGAGCCGGAGAACGCCGTGTACGATCCGGAGACCGAAGCGGCCACGGAGCATGTCAACGGCATCGACTTTGACATGGACGAGGCAAAGCGCCTGTGGGAGGAGGCCGACTACGGCGACGTGGTGCGCATCCCCATCATCGTGACCGAGCCGGAGATCACCACCGAGAAGCTCAATTCCATGCTGTTTGCCGACTGCCTGGGCCAGAAAAGCACCAGCCTGGCCGGCAGCAGCAGCAATCGTATCAACAACGTCAGGCGTGCGGCTGCTGCCATCAACGGCATCGTGCTCAACCCCGGCGACAGCTTTTCCTATAACACGGCCCTCGGCCAGCGCACGACGGCCTCGGGCTATCTGCCTGCCGGCGCGTATTCCGGCGGCGAGGTGGTGCAGGAGGTCGGCGGCGGCATCTGTCAGGTCAGCTCCACATTGTATTACAGCGCGCTGCTGGCAAATCTCAAAATCACCGACCGGCTGTGCCACTATTTCGGCGTCAGCTACGTTCCGCCCGGACTCGATGCCACGGTCAGCTGGCCGTCTCCGGATTTTCGCTTTGTCAACAACCGGGATTACCCAATCCGTATTGAGGCCGCCGTGGAAAACGGCAGCGTCTATGTCAAGCTCTGGGGCACCGACGTCGACGGTTCGTATGTCCAGATGACCTACAGCACCTATGAAACCGAGGGCGGCTTCGGCGCGATCACCTATCGCAATGTTTACAGCGCCGCCGGCGCGCTGCTCAGCTCCAACGTGGAGAGCCGCAGCCTTTATCACTATCACGAGCAGAAGCCGGAAGAGCCGGAAGAGCCGGAAGAGCCGGAAGAGCCGACCGAACCGACCGAACCGACGGAGCCGACGGAGCCGACGGAGCCGACCGAGCCGACCGAACCGACCGAACCGACCGAGCCGACCGAACCCACCGAGCCCACCGAACCCACCGAGCCGGTCGCCCCGCAGCCTGAACCGACGGAGCCTGCGGTCTGACCGAACCAGAAACCGGGCCGGACGCCCGGACAATACAGGAGGAAGAAGCATCATGAACAAGGAGACATTCTACATCACAACGCCCATTTATTATCCCTCGGATAAGCTCCACATCGGCCACACCTATTGCACCGTGGCCACGGACGCGATTGCCCGGTATAAGCGAATGTGCGGCTATGATGTGATGTTTCTGACCGGTACGGACGAGCATGGCCAGAAGATCGAGGAAAAGGCCAGGGCTGCCGGCATCACGCCCAAGCAGTTTGTGGACAACATCGTCGCCGGTCCGGGCGGCATCCAGGATCTCTGGAAGCTGATGAACATCTCCAATGACCGCTTCATCCGCACCACAGACGAGTATCACGTGCAGAGCATCCAGCGTATTTTCCGCCGCATGTACGAAAACGGCGATATCTACAAGGGCGCCTACAAGGGCCTGTACTGCACGCCGTGCGAGAGCTTCTGGACCGAGAGCCAGCTGGTCGACGGCAAGTGTCCCGACTGCGGGCGCGAGGTGAAGTATGCCGAGGAGGAGGCGTATTTCTTCCGCCTTTCCAAGTATGCCGACCGGGTGCGTGCGCTGCTGGAGACACCGGGCTTTCTCGAGCCGGCCTCCCGTGTCAACGAAATGATCAAAAACTTCCTCGACCCCGGTCTGGAGGATCTGTGCGTCTCGCGCACCAGCTTCTCCTGGGGCGTGCCGGTGGACTTCGATCCGGGCCACGTCGTGTATGTCTGGATCGACGCGCTGTCCAACTATATCACCGCCCTCGGCTATGAAAACGACCGGTATCACGATTATCAGAAATACTGGCCCGGCGTCAACATCGTCGGCAAGGAGATCGTGCGCTTTCATTCCATCATCTGGCCGGCCATGCTGATGAGTCTGGGCGAGCCGCTGCCGAAGAAGGTCTTCGGCCACGGCTGGCTGCTGCTCGGCGGCGGCAAGATGTCCAAGTCGAAGGGCAATGTGGTCGATCCCTATCTGCTGGCCAACCGCTACGGCGCAGACGCGCTGCGTTACTTCCTGCTGCGCGAGTTCCCGTTCGGCAGCGACGGAAACTTCTCGAACGAGGCGCTGATCGCGCGCATCAACGCGGATTTGGCGAACGATCTGGGCAACCTGCTCTCCCGAACGGTGGCCATGGTCCTCAAGTATTTCGACGGGCAGCTGCCGGCTGAGCGCGAGGCGCAGCCGCTCGACGACGAACTGACCGGTATGGCGTCCGCCCTGCGCGGCGCGTATGAGAAGGAAATGGAGTCCTTCGCGCTGCAGTCTGCGCTGGTCGAGGTGTTTCAGGTCGTCTCCCGCGCCAACAAGTATATCGACGAAACCATGCCCTGGGCGCTGGCCAAGGATCCGGCGCAGCGCGCGCGGCTGGCCACGGTGCTGTATAACCTGCTGGAGACGCTGCGCATCACCGTGACGCTGCTTCAGCCCTTCATTCCCGTTTCCTGTGAGAAGGCCTTTGCGCAGATCGGCGCGGATGAAGAGAATACCACCTGGGAAAAGGCCGGCGTTTGGGGCTGCCTGCCCGCCGACGTGCGCGTGCAGAAGGGCGAGACGCTCTTCCCGCGCATCGACCTGGCCAAAGAGCTGGAGGAGTTGGAAAAGCTGACTGCGCCCGCTGCGCCCAAGGCCAAACCCGTGCTGCCGGAGATCGTGTTTGACGACTTTGCAAAGTGCGATTTCCGCGTATGCAAGGTGCTCTCCTGCGAGCCGGTGAAGAAGTCCGAAAAGCTGCTGAAGTTCCAGCTGGACGACGGCAGCGGCACGCCGCGCCAGATCCTCTCCGGCATTGCCAAATTCTACAAGCCCGAGGAACTGGTGGGCAAGACGGTGGTGGCGATCGTGAATCTGCCGCCGAGAAAGATGATGGGCCAGGAGTCCTGCGGTATGCTCATCTCGGCGGCAAGCGAGGTCGACGGCAAGGAGAAGATTACGCTGCTGACGCTCGATGACGCCATCCCTGCCGGCGCACAGCTTTGCTGAATGCAAATTGACGATTCCAAACAGGTTGCGGCCTGCCGTCTCCGGCAGGCCGCAATTTTCGTATGGCTGCAGGCCGCGTCGCTTCCGCGCCTGCACCAGCTCGACCTATACCCGACAGGCGTTCAGGCTGCCCGGCGGAAATCAATGGCCGTCGAGATGAGACACGCCGCGCCGGCCTTCGCCGCGCGGCACGGTGTATGCCTGGCCCCGGCAGTCCTGCTGTCGGCAGAATACCGCTGCGCCACGGCACTCAAGCACCTTCGGGATGCGGCCCCAGTGGACCGGCCGGCGCAGATCGCGAAGGCCCGTGCCGTGCACGAGCAGGATGGGATAGCGCGTGCTGCAGCTGCCGTCCGTGCAGCTGCCTCTTCTCGCTGCGCGGTTTCCTGCTTGGTAGCAGGTTGCTGCGCGCAGCGCAATGTGGTACAATCAAACCGCTTTTCAATCATCTGGCATACGGAGGAACGCATATGAACAAACCGGAACTGCTCGCCCCTGCCGGCGACCTTGAACGATTGCAGACAGCCATCCGCTTCGGGGCGGACGCAGTGTACGTCGGCGGGCCGGTGCTGCAGCTGCGGGCGGACGCGGCGTCCTTTTCCATGGAGCAGCTGGCGCAGGCCGTGGAGCTGACGCACGCGGCGGGACGGCGGCTGTACGTCACAGTCAACTGCTTTGTGCGCAACGGCGAGGTGCGACAGGTGGGCGAGTATGCCCGTGCGCTGCATGAGCTGGGCGTGGACGCGGTCATTGTCTCCGACCTCGGGGCCATCTGCGCGGTCAAGGCGGCGGCTCCCGACCTGGAGGTGCACATCAGTACGCAGGCAAATTGCCTCAACTGGGCCGCGGCCTGCCACTATTATGATATGGGCGCGTCCCGTGTGGTTCTCGCGCGCGAGGCCACGCTCGACGAGATCGTCGAGCTGCGCGCGCAGACGCCGAAGGCGCTGGAGCTGGAGTGCTTTGTGCACGGGGCCATGTGCATGGCCTATTCCGGCCGCTGCCTGCTCAGCGCCTATCTGCATGGCCGCAGCGGCAACCGCGGCGACTGCGCACAGCCCTGCCGCTACCGCTATGCCCTGTGCGAGGAGGGGAAGGACGGCGAATATTTTCCGATTCTTGAGAATGAGCGCGGCACAATGCTGCTCAGCTCGCGCGATCTCAACGCCATGCCGTTTCTTAACCGCTTGACGGAGGCGGGCGTCAACTCCCTGAAGATCGAGGGACGCATGAAGTCCACTTATTATGTTGCCACCGTCGTCAACGCCTATCGGCACCGGCTTGACGGCACGGCTCCGGCGGAGTGCTGTCTGGCCGAGCTGGACTGCGCCAGCCACCGGGAATACACCTCCGGCTTTTATTTCGGCCCGAAGCCCGACATGCCGCCCGCCGGCGCGTCCTACCGGCAGGAATGCACCTTCATTGCGCTGGTGCTGGGCCGGCAGGAGAATGGGCGCTATCTCATCGAGCAGCGCAACCGCTTCTGTGTCGGCGACCGGCTGGAGCTGCTTTCGCCCAACTCGATGGGGGAGCACTTCGTGGTGGAGGATCTGCAGACGGAGGACGGCGAGCCGGTTCAAGCTGCGCCGCACCCCCAGCAGCGGCTGTCGATCGCATGCCCGCTGGAGCTGGCCCCCGGCGATCTGCTGCGGCGGCGCGTGAGCGGCTGAGCGCCTGCTTCATACAGAAGCGGCCCCGTCCGGGCGCAGTGCGGAAAGCACGGCGTCCGGCGGGGCCGCTTTGTCTGCCGGGAGCTTCAGCCACACCGCGCCGTGCTCCGGAAGCGGCAGCAGGCCGTCTGTTTGCAGCGGTGGGTCGAGCCGCTGCAGCCCGGCAGCCAGCGCGGCGGCTGCATGCAGCGGCGGGTGCAACCGAACGATGAGTACGGACGGCGCGAGATATTGCGTACCGTCTGTCCCGATGCAGATCACGGGCAGCGGCGTTTGCCGTGCCGGGAGGGCGCTTCGCGCCTCCTGCGTGCTCAGGCGGACGAACAGACCGGTTAATTGCGGATAAACGTCCATATAATAACAGTCGGCCGGTGTCCCGGCCAGGCAGCACACGCCTGCCGGAGTCCGGTTGACCGTACCGGCATGTGCGCTCCTCTGCGGCGCACAGCCGCTCGTCAACAGCAATGCCGGGAGGAATACAGTCAACAGCAAACGGCGGAGATGATGCATGGCGTCCCTTTCTGCGCAGGAATGCGGCTTGGTCGCGAAATTTACAACAGCGTCAGGTTTGTAGATAATTTATCTATAAATTAGCATAAAAGGTTTATTTTGTCAATATTTTAAAATTGGTAGATGATTTATCTATAATAACCCTGCGGAAGCTTGTCTTCCGCAGCCGGGATGCCCGGCCACAAGCGAAGGGGGCGAGGTCTTGATTGGCGAGCGGCTTTTGGATCTGCGCAAGGATGCGGGACTGACACAGGACGCGCTTGCGGCCATCCTCAACATCAACAAGCATTCCATTTCTGCCTATGAGCGGGAAAAGAGCGAGCCGCCTGATGCCATCAAGGTGGCCATCGCAAGCTATTTCGGCGTGTCGGTGGACTATCTGCTGGGCGTGACGGACGATCCGGGCGCACACGCGGCGCACTGCGACGTGCTGTGCCTGCCGAAGGGCTTTCCCGAGGAAGCAAAGGGCAGTCTGCGTGACTATGCGGAGTTTCTCTGCAGAAAATACGGGCAGGCGGAGCGCTGAAGTGCCCGACACGCTTCGGGCGGTGCTGTTGGTGAAAATGCGGGCGGCTTCCGCCCGCATTTTTTACTTGCGAAATACCCCGTGGGGGTATATAATGTGAACAAAATAAATGAAAGGGAGCGAACTGCCATGCCGGATGAATGTCCCTGCGCACAGCGGAGAAAGGAGCGCCCCGCTGCGGAGTATACCGACCTGATCCACCGGCTCAACCGCATCGAGGGCCAGATCCGCGGCATCCGCGGGATGGTCGAGCGCAGTGCCTACTGCACGGACATCCTCACGCAGGTGGCCGCGGCCAACGCGGCGTTGTCGGCCTTCAGCCGCGTGCTGCTGGCCGAGCACATCCGCTCCTGTGTGGCTGCCGACATCCGTGCCGGGAAGGACGAGACGGTCGACGAGCTGATCGTCACACTGCAGCGGCTGATGAAATGATGCATAGCCGGCTCAGGCCGGCGCAAACTGAAGCAGGAAACGGAAAAAAGCCACCGCTCCGGGCGTGCGCCCGGTAAGGGAGGAAGCTATGCGGCAATTTTCGGTAACGGGTATGAGCTGCGCGGCCTGCAGTGCCCGGGTGGAAAAGGCGGTTTCCGCCGTGGCGGGCGTGACGTCATGCTCGGTCAGCCTGCTGACCAATTCCATGGCGGTGGACGGCACGGCGGAGGCGTCGGCCATCGTGGCCGCCGTGGAGGCGGCCGGATATCAGGCAGCGCCGAAGGATACACAGGCCCCGGCACAGCAGCCGGCGGACGCGCTGGCAGACCGGCAGACGCCGGCACTGCGGCGCAGGCTGATCGTGTCGCTGGTGTTTCTGGCGGCGCTGATGTACTGCTCGATGGGCTATGTCATGTGGGGCTGGCCGCTGCCGGCGTTCTTTGACGGAAATCCGGAGGCGACGGGGCTGCTGGAGCTGCTGCTGGCAGGGGCGGTGCTGGTCATCAACCAACGGTTTTTCATCAGCGGATGGAAGGGCCTGATGCACCGCGCGCCGAATATGGACACGCTGGTGGCCCTCGGTTCGGGTGCGGCGTTTCTCTACAGCATATGCGCTCTGTTTGCCATGACGGGCGCGCAGGCCGCCGGGGAGCACGCAGCGCACTGGCTGCACGAGCTGTATTTTGAATCGGCGGCGATGATTCTCACGCTCATCACGGTGGGCAAGCTGCTCGAGGCGCGGGCCAGAGGTAAAACCACCGACGCGCTGCAGAGCCTCATGCGCCTGGCCCCGCAGACGGCGACGGTGCTGCGGGATGGGGCGGAGGCGACGGTGCCGGTGGCCGAGGTGCGGCGCGGCGACCTGTTCGTCGTGCGGCCCGGCGAGAGCATCCCGGTCGACGGCACGGTGCGCGCCGGCGAGAGCGCCGTCAACGAGGCTGCGCTGACCGGCGAGAGCATCCCCGTGGACAAGGCACCGGGCGACCCGGTGTCTGCCGGGACGATCAACCAGTCCGGCTTTCTGCAGTGTGAGGCCTCGCGCGTCGGCGAGGACACGACGCTGGCGCAGATCATCCGCATGGTCAGCGACGCGGCGGCAACCAAGGCCCCCATCGCCAAAACGGCAGACCGCGTTTCGGCGGTTTTCGTGCCGGCGGTGATGGGCATTGCGCTGGTGACGACGGCGGTATGGCTGGTCGTGGGGCAGACGGTGGGCTATGCGCTGGCGCGCGGCGTTTCGGTGCTGGTGATCAGCTGCCCGTGCGCGCTGGGGCTGGCCACGCCCGTGGCCATTATGGTCGGCAGCGGCATGGGCGCGAAAAACGGATTGCTGTTCAAGACGGCGGCTTCGCTTGAGGAAATGGGCCGCGTGGAGATCGTGGCGCTGGACAAGACCGGCACCGTCACCGCCGGTACGCCGGAGGTGACGGATGTGCTGCCCGTCGGGGAAGCGGACGAAACGGGGCTGCTGCAGCTGGCCTGCGCGCTGGAGCAGGGCAGCGAGCATCCGCTGGCACACGCCGTGCTGGCGGAGGGCGCGCGCCGGGGCCTTTCGCTGCCGGAGACGTCCGGTTTTGAGGCGCTGCCGGGAAACGGCGTGCGCGCGCAGTGTGCCGGACAGACGCTGCTGGGCGGCAGCCTGCGCTTTATCTCCGGACAGACGCAGATTTCCCGGGAAATCGAGGCGCGCTGCGCCGCGCTGGCCGGGGAAGGGAAAACGCCGCTGCTGTTCTGCAGGGACGGCGCGCTGCTGGGCGTGATCGCCGTGGCCGACGCGGTCAAGCCGGAAAGTCCCGAGGCGATCCGGCAGCTGCACGCCATGGGTGTGCGCGTCGTGATGCTGACCGGCGACAATGCGCGCACCGCCGCCGCCGTCGCGCGGCAGGCCGGCGTGGACGAGGTGGTGGCCGGCGTGCTGCCGGACGGCAAGCAGGAGACGATCCGCCGTCTGCAGCGCAGCGGCAAGGTGGCGATGGTGGGCGACGGCATCAACGATGCGCCGGCGCTGGCCTGTGCGGACGTGGGCGTGGCCATCGGCGCGGGCGCGGACGTAGCCGTGGATGCGGCGGACGTCGTGCTGGTGAAGAGCCGGCTGACCGACGTGCCGGCGGCCATCCGGCTGAGCCGCGCGACGCTGCGCAACATCCGTGAAAACCTGTTCTGGGCATTTTTCTACAACGTGATCGGCATCCCGCTGGCCGCCGGCCTGTGGGTCCCGATCTTCGGCTGGACGCTGGCTCCCATGTTCGGCGCGGCGGCGATGAGCCTGTCGAGCTTCTGCGTGGTGACCAACGCCCTCAGACTCAACCTGCTGGACATTCATGATGCCCGGCGGGATCGCGTGCCCCGGCACAAATCGAAGCCGGAAAACGAACCTCAAAACAAATCGGAAAACGGAAAGGAGCGCAAGCCTATGGGAAAAACGCTGAAGATCGAGGGTATGATGTGCCCGCACTGCGAGGGCCGCGTGAAGAAGGCGCTTGAGCAGCTTGACGGCGTAACTGCCGCGCAGGTCAGTTGGCAGAGCGGAACGGCCGTCGTCACGCTCGCAGCCGACGTCTCCGACGAGACGCTGCGCCGGGCGGTCGAAGCGCAGGACTATACCGTGCTCGGCGTCGAATAACGCCGGAAAAAGAGAAGCCGCCCGGGAAGGCTCTGTGCCTTCCCGGGCGGCTTTTGTCGGGATATGCGTTCAGCGGCTGCGACGGTGGGCGGCGTCGCGGCGGTTTTTTTCATAGATCTTGCCAAGACCGCGCAGCAGCAGCGTGTCGTCCAGCTTGATTTCATGCCGGCAATACGGTATCACCGAGCCGGACAGTCCGCCCGTGGCGATGATGGACGCGGGGCGGCCCAGCTCATCCTCGATGCGGTCGATCATCCCGTCGAGCATGGAGGCTGCGCCGAACACTGCGCCGCTCTGCATGCAGGCGATGGTGTTGGTGCCGATGACGTGCTTCGGCGCTTCGATGGGGATGCGCGGCAGCTGCGAGGTGTTGCTGGCCAGCGCGGTGAGCGATACGGAAAGGCCCGGAATGATGGCGCCTCCCAGAAAATCGCCTGCACCGTCGAGCACGGTGATGGTGGTGGCAGTGCCCATGTCGATGATGACGGCAGGGGTGGGGTAGTCTGCGGCGGCGGCCACGGCAGTGGCCACCAGGTCGCTGCCGAGCTGGGCCGGATTGTCGATGCGGATATTCAGCCCCGTCTTGACGCCTGCGCCCACCACCAGCGGCGTGTGCCCGGTGAGCATGCGGATGGCCTCACACAGTACATAGGTGAGCGGCGGCACGACGGAGCTGACGATGGCGCCGTCGAAATCGGTATAGAACTGGTCGGAAAAATCAAAGACCTGGCGGATGAAGGCGGCATATTCGTGCTCGGTGCGGCGCGGAGCCGTGGCCAGGCGTGCGGTGCCGCAGACGGTGTTCCCATCCAGGCAACCGAGGACGATGTTCGTGTTGCCGATGTCGACGGCGAGGATCATGAGGCTTCTCCTTTCTTGCTGCCGAGCGCGCCCAGCGCCCTGCAGATGGCGGCGGTGAGCACGCACGAGAGCACGGCCTCCAGCAGACCGTTGGTTGTCGCCACGCTCAGCACCATCGCGCCGACCGCGCCGACGTCAATGTGGTAGAGAGAGGCGAGCAGATCGCGGATGAGCAGATACAGCGCGCCGAGATACAGCACCGTGTTGCACAGCGAGCCGACCGCGCCCGTGACGGCGTAGGCCAGCGTGCCTTTTCCGCGGCAGATGCGCTTCATGCCACGGCACACCAGACCGGACAGCAGTCCGCACAGCAGCCGCGGGAAGAACGCGATGCAGAAATACAGCAGCGGGCTTTGCTGCACGGTGGCCAGTGCGACGATGTCCGTGGTCTGCCCGGACAGCGCCAGCCAGAAACAGAAGACGCCCCACGCGCCGCCCAGAATGCAGCCGGCTCCGACGCCAAGCAGCGCAGCGCCGATGACGACCGGAACCTGATATACGGTGGCGACGATGGGGCCAATGGGGATGTTGCCGATGTTGAGCGCCGTCATCACGATGACAACGGCCAGAAGGATCGCCAGACGGGCGAGCCATGCCGTGCGCGCACGCACGTTTTCGGGATGCTTTGCCATAAAAAAAACCTCCTGCTGTCGCCCCCGTCAGGCGGGGTGCGGCGCATGGTGGTATTATAGCCGATTGGCCTGCAGGATGCAACCCCTTGTTTGTCTGTCTTTATCTTTTGTACCGCATCAGGCGGCGTATAGCTCCGGATGTGCGCTGTAGCACAGATAGGTCGAGCCGAGCTGGCTGTCGATCAGGTGCAGGAACACGCCCCCGCCCAGCGGGAAATTGGCCTGAAAGACCACAGACGGCTCATTGAGCACGCGCTCGCCCTCCAGCAGCCGCTGGGCCAGACGCGCAGCCTCCTCCGACGGACGGAGATTGCGGAAGAAGGTGCTGGACGGACCGTAATACTGGCCGGGCTGCTCGATCACCTCGCGCACGGTGTTGGGGAACTCCGGCGAGGCCACGCGGTTGAGCACCACCTCGCCCACGCTCATCTTCCATTGCTCGCTCAGCCACGCGCTGCCGGCCTCCGCCTGGATGATCTTGGCCAGCAGCAGCAGGTCCTCGAAGGCGACAGGGGCCACCTCCAGATCCTGCTGCGCGATCTTCTCGGCACGGCAGGCCTCTGCCTGCCTGCCGGCCTGCAGATCGTTGGCGCAGGCGGCCCGGATCATGTCCTCCATGAAGTTGCTCTCATCGGGCGCGACGGCCTGCGCCGAAACAGCGCAGGACAGCAGACACAGCGCTGCGCAGAGCGCAGAGAGAAACAGGTTTTTCAAGCTGGATCCTCCTGTTCAGATTTGGCCGCGGGAACGGCCTGGCCGTATTATAGCCTGGCTGCGCTCAGAAAAATGTCAAAGCCCGCGCTGTGTCCGGCTGGGGGATTGCAGAAGCCGAAAAACTGTGTTAAAATCAATAAAAAATACAGCGCAGCACAGCGTCGGCGGCAAAAGCGGCACGCCTTTTTCCCCGTGCGAGCGGGCGAAACGGCGTGCCGGCGGGCCCTGTATGCGGATCTGTGCGCTGTCTGCCGGCGGCCCTTCGGCGTCCGGGGAAGGAGAACGACCATATGAAGCTGACCTTTATCGGCGCGGCCCACGAGGTGACCGGCAGCTGCACGCTCATCGAGTGCGGCGGCGTGCGCGGCCTGGTGGACTGCGGCATGGAGCAGGGCAAGGATATCTTTGAAAATCAGGAGCTGCCCGTCAACGCGGGCGAGATCGATTTCGTCCTGCTGACCCACGCGCATATCGATCATTCCGGCAACCTGCCGCTTCTGTATAAAAACGGCTTCCGCGGCGGCATCTGGGCCACAGAGGCCACCTGTAACCTGTGTAACATCATGCTGCGCGATTGCGCGCATATCCAGGAGTCGGAGGCGGAATTTCAAAACCGCAAGGGCCGGCGTGCCGGCCGGCCGCAGGCGGATCCGGTATACACCATGGACGACGCGCTCGGCGCCATCGGCCGGCTTGTTCCGTGCCGGTACGGGCAGATTGTCGAGGTCGCGCCCGGCGTGCGCGCGCGCATGACCGATGTGGGCCATCTGCTCGGTTCGGCGGCCATCGAGGTGTTTCTCACGGAGGGAGACGAGACGCGCACCGTCGTCTTCTCCGGCGACGTGGGCAACTCCGACCAGCCCATCCTGCGCGACCCGCAGCCTGTGCGAGCGGCGGACTTTCTGGTTGTGGAGTCCACCTACGGCGACCGGCTGCACAGCGCCGAGCGGCCGGATTATCTGGCAAGTCTGGCCGGATATATCCAGCGCACGCTCGACCGCGGGGGCAACGTGGTGATCCCATCGTTTGCCGTGGGCCGTACGCAGGAGATTCTGTATTTTATCCGCGAGATCAAGGAGCGCGGCCTGGTGCACGGGCATCCGGACTTCCCCGTCTGGGTGGACAGCCCGCTGGCTGCAGAGGCCACCGCCATCTTCCAGGCGACCGACGTGGATTATCTGGACGAAGAGGCGGCTGCCTACGTCCGCGCCGGTATCAATCCGCTGAAGTTCAGCGGCCTGCATATTTCCCAGAGCGTGGAGGAATCCCGCTGCATCAACATGGACCGCACGCCCAAGGTCATTCTCTCGGCCTCCGGCATGTGTGACGCCGGCCGCATCCGCCACCACCTCAAGCACAACCTGTGGGATGCGCGCAATCTCATCCTGTTTGTCGGCTTCCAGGCGCTCGGCACGCTGGGCCGCACCATCCACGACGGAGCCAAAAAGGTCCGACTTTTCGGCGAGGATATCGCCGTCAAGGCGGAGATCGGCGTGCTGCCCGGCGTGAGCGGTCATGCCGACCGCGACGGGCTGACCGACTGGGTCGCGCAGTTTGAAAAGCGGCCGGTACAGGTGTTCGTCAATCACGGCGAGGATACGGTGACCGACGCTTTTGCCGCGCACCTCCGCTCCACGCTCGGGCTGCGGGCCGACGCGCCGTACAGCGGCGCGGTGTATAATCTCCTCACCGAGCAGTTTGAGCAGTTTCCGCAGGGGCGCCGCATCCGGAAAAAGACGCAGGCCCATTCGCCGGCGTTTGCACGGCTGCTGGCTGCGCTTGAGAAGCTCACGGAGCTGGTTTCCAGCTGCGAGGGCCGCGCAAACCGCGATCTGACGAAATTTGCCGACCAGATCGAGGCGCTGACGGAAAAGTGGCGCTGAGACGGGGTGCGGCTTAAATCGGTATGGAGCTGTTTTTTGAGGGACACGATCTGCGTTATGCAGTCGAACAGATGCTGCTGACGCTTTATCCAAACGAGCGGCCGGTTTACCCGGAGCAGCCGGGCGGCGCGCTGCCCCGCGCCCGTATCTCTCTGCGTGAGGGGAAAACGTACGTTACCTCTGTCTGCCGTCTGGAAACGGAGCAGGGCGTCTTTTACGGCCGCGCCGCCGTGCTGCGCGCGGCGAGGACGGACGAGGTCGTCGCCAAACGCCTGCACAGTCAGGCCGTGAAGCTGGCGCTTTACCGGGCGGCGCTTGCCTCCGGGCTGCCGAAGCCGGTATGGGGCGCACTGGGCGGCGTGCGTCCCGCCAAGCTGATGGCGCGGCTGCTCGACGAGGGCGTCAGCCCCCGCGCGGCATGCGCGCGCTTCCGCGCGGATTATGACGTCTCGCCCGGCAAGGCAAGGCTTTGCCTGGACGCGGCGCTGGCCGGTCGGGCGGCGGCAGAGAGCCTGCAGGCGCGCGACGTGTGCCTGTATATCGGCATCCCGTTTTGTCCGACGCGCTGCGCCTACTGCAGCTTTGTCTCCAGCGCCGTCGGGAAATCGGCGGGACTGACCGAACCGTTTCTGCAGGCGCTGTTTCAGGAGATCGACGCGACGGCCCGCGCCGTGCGCGAGAGCGGACTGCGTCCGGTGGCGCTGTATGTCGGAGGCGGCACGCCGACGACGCTCAGCGCCGCACAGCTTGACGCGCTGTGCGCGCACACGGCGGGCGCGTTCGATCTGCGTGCGCTGCGCGAGTATACCGTAGAAGCGGGACGGCCGGACACGATCACGGAGGAAAAGCTTCGCGTGCTGCGCGGTCACGGCGTCGATCGACTGAGCGTCAATCCCCAGACGATGCGCGACGACATTCTGCAGGCCATCGGCCGCCGGCACTCGGCGGCCGATGTGGAGCGTGCGATGGAAACGGCTGCGCGGGTGGGCGGCTTTACGGTGAACATGGATCTCATAGCCGGTCTGCCGGGGGACGATGCGCCCGGCTTCGCCGGAACGCTGGAGCGGGTGATGGCCTTCGCACCGCAAAACATCACGGTGCATACGCTCTGTCTGAAAAAGGGCGCGCGCCTGATGACGGAGGAAACAAAGCTGCCGCCGGCGGAGACGGTGGGACAGATGCTGGAGCAGGCCGAGTCGGTGCTGCGCGGCGCGCAGTACGTTCCGTATTACCTGTACCGGCAGAAGTATATGTCCGGCGGCTTTGAAAACGTCGGCTGGGCAAAGGGGAATACACAGAATCTGTATAACATATGCATTATGGAAGAACTGTGCACCGTTCTGGCCATGGGCGGCGGCGCGTCCACCAAGCTGACCGCGCCCACCGGGCGGATCGTGCGCGCATTTGCCCCAAAGTATCCGCAGGAATATATCGAGCGGATTGCGGATACCTGCGCAGAAAAAGCGAAGATAAAGGAGTTTTACCATGGCGTCTGAATCCGAAACCTTTGACCTGCAGGAAATCAACCTTCGAACCGTGACGGATCCGGCGGAGTTCGTCGCTGCATGCGACGCCGATTACAACGCGCGGGTGGACGCTGCAGCCGATGCGATTGCCGCGCACCGTGCGCAAAGCCCGATCGTGCTGCTGAGCGGACCGTCCGGCAGCGGAAAGACCACCACGGCGCAGAAGGTGAAGGACGCGCTGGAGAAGAAAGGCGTGCGTGCCTGGAGCGTTTCGATGGATAATTATTACTGCACGCTCGATCCGGCCACTGTCCCCCGTACGGAGGACGGCGATATGGATCTGGAAAGCCCGCTGTGTCTGGATATCCCGCTGCTCAACGAGCAGTTCAGCGCCATCAGCCGCGGCGAGCATGTGTTTGTGCCGAAGTTTGAGTTTGCCCGCCACATCCGCAGCACCGGCTATTCGATGGAGCTGAAGGCCGGAAAGGACGAGGTGGTGATCTTCGAGGGCATCCACGCCTTCAACCGGGAGATCACAAGCAAGCACCCCGAGGCCTTCAAGCTGTATATCTCCGCACGCTCGGATGTGGTATTTGACGGCAGGGTGGTCTTCACCGGGCCGTGGACGCGCCTGATGCGCCGCACGGTGCGCGATTATCAGTTCCGTTCCTGGAATCCGTCGGATACCATCCGAATGTGGGCCAACGTCCGCCGCGGGGAGAAGCTGTATATCTCGCCCTACAAGCAGCAGGCGGACTGGACGATCAACACCTCCTTCCAGTATGAATTTGCGGCGATGAACCGGCTGGCGACGCGGCTGTTTACCTCCATCCCGGAGGGCGTCGAGCGGTATGAGGAGCTGCGCGCCATTTTGCCGGCCATCCAGCTGTTCGGCGAGATCGACGAGAAGTATATCGCGCCGGACGCCATGATCCGCGAGTTCATCGGCGGCGGCATTTACGAGCGGTGAGACCGTTGTAAAAACAAAGAGGCCCGGGCATCCCCTGTGTGGGAATGCCCGGGCCTGCCTGTGTGCCTATGCATTGCGTTTGAGCAGCAGCATGCCCCCGATCATCAGGGCCAGCCCTGCAAAGACCTGCCAGCAAAGCTTTGTCTTCTCCGCGCCCATCAGGCCCAGCGCGTCGATGACGGCGGCGGTGAGCAGCTGCGCGATCAGAATGGCGGAAATGGCCACTGTGGGACTGAGACTCTTGATGCCGAGCATGACCGTCACGGTGATGACCGGCGCGAGCAGTCCGCCAAACCAGTACAGTACCGGCACCTCGCCGAGCCTGGCAAAGCTGCCGTTGTGATGAAACAGCAGCGCCGCCAGACAGAACACCAGCGCCGTGCCCTGCACAAACACGGTGGCCTCCATATTGCCGATGCCCTCGCCCAGACGGGTGTTCATCACGCCCTGCACACTCATGGCTGCGCCGGCAAGAATACAGAAGAGAAAACCGGCCAGAAAAACGCCTCCTTTCGGATGGCTTCGGGCGCATCGCGCGCCCGGCTCCGGCCTTATTCTGCCCGACAGGCGCGCAAATAATCCGGACTGCCCAGATATCCTTCCAGAATCAGGGAGGCGGCCACGGCGTCCACCTGCTTTTTGTGCGCCTTCATCCGTTTGCCGGAGGCGTGCAGAATGGCGTGCGCCTCTACGGAGGTGCGCCGCTCGTCCCACATCACAACGGGCAGCGTCGTCTGCGACTGCAGCAGCGCGGCGAAGGCCCGGCAGGTCTCGGCGCGGGGGCCTTCGGTGCCGTCCATGTTCTTCGGCAGGCCGAGCACCAGCCGTTCCACGCCGCGTGCAGCGGCCTCGCGGACGATGGTGGCGGCCATTCGCTCGGCATTCCGTTCCGGGACGGTCCATGCTTCACCCGTCAGCGTCCCGGTGCGGTCGGAGACGGCCAGACCCGTTCTTGCGTCGCCGTAATCAATCGCCATAATGCGCATAAATCGTATGCTCCTTTGTGTGTTTGCCGCGCGGAGCGGCTGAGGTGCGGTTTTCTGTTATGATAGCATGTTTTGCCCGGGCAGGCAAGCCGGCGGATTTGGCTGTGCGGCGGCGAATTCACAGAAAATTTGTTGCACAATGCGGTAAACCGGCGTATAATATCTTCGATTGTTTTCAGGCAGGCGTGCGCAAAGCCGACCGGGACCCGGGAGGAGGACTCCATGAACAAACAGAAATTTCTCAGCGAGCTGCGTTCCATGCTGACGTTTATGACGGAGCGGGACCGCGACGCGGCCGTTGCAGAATATGAAGCAATGCTTGACGCGGCAGAGGATGAGCAGGCGCTGCTCAAGTCGCTGGGGACGCCGCTGCGTGTGGCGGTGCAGCTCTCGCGCGGCTATGAGCGGCCGGAGGGCGAGGAAATGTGGGAGGAGCAGGAGCTGGTCTCCCTCGATGTGCCCGGTACGCCGCAGCGGCCCGTACACCTGACGGCTGAGCGCACTGCGGGGCACAGGGTCCGCCGGAAAAGGCCGGTAAAGCCGCCGAAGCCTGCCGATCCGGACGCCGGAAAACAGTTCCGGCTGCGTCCGGCTGCGCTGATCGTCTATCTGCTCGGCTGTCTCGTGATCGGGCTGCCGGTGGCCGTTTTGCTGGCTGTGGTGTTTTTGGCCGTGGCCGGGTGCGGCGCAGGCGTCATTGCAGCGGGCGTCGTCGTGCTGAAGGTCTCGCTGTGGGGCCTTGCCGTCATTGCCGACCTGATGCTGCTGTGGGGCAGCGCGCTGTTGCTGTTTGCCGTCGGTCTGCTGCTTCTGTGGCTGGGCATCTGGCTGCTGGCCGAGGCGCTGGGCGGATAC
>JALEMS010000001.1 GCA_022768185.1 Clostridiales bacterium
TAGAAGCGTTCAGGTCTGCACCCAAAACCGAATCGAAGCCCAGCGCAGCGGGTTCGATTTGGAAAGGAGGAGCGACGGAATGAATGAGCGATGACTTTTGAAAAAAGTCGCCGCAAGCGATATGCCGCTTGCGACGAGCTGGTGCGCCTGAAGGGACTCGAACCCACACGCATTGCTGCACGAGAACCTAAATCTCGCATGTCTACCAATTCCATCACAGGCGCGTATTCAGTTTTCCCTCTACGTTTACTCGGGGAGGAGACCCGAGGCGGAGCGTAACCCTTGATCCGCGTTTATAAAAACGGGACGAGCCTGTCTTTACCAAAAGAATTGAGTGCAACGATACTTCAAATGCATGATCTCAAAAGCTTTCTTCTTTCAATTTCAGTACGGATTTCGACAGCAGTCATTCCGGACTCTTTGATGGCAGTATTTAGATAAAACTCTGAGGTGCGCTCAACCTTATCGGTTCCAAAGGAATACGGAAGGCCGAGCTGCTTACTGGCAGCTGCGTGGAAATTGTTCCAAGACCGATGGGATCTCTGCTTTATTGCGATTACCTTATCAAACCGATCATCCATAATAATTTCACACTCCAAAACCTTCACTGAGGTGACAGCACCGAAATCCTGCGCGTCTGCCAAGTCCACCTTGCCCATATATATTGCCCCTGCCGGAGACAGACCGGCAGGGCATTTTTTATTCGTTGAACAGCGGGGTGCTGAAATAGCGCTCCGCCGTGTCGGGCAGGATGGTTACCACCGTTTTGCCCGGACCGAGTTTTCTGGCCAGCTGCAGCGCGGCGGAGACGTTCGTTCCGCTGGAGATGCCGCACATCAGCCCCTCCTGCCGTGCCAGCGCGCGGGCGGTGCCGATGGCTTCGTCGTCGGTGACAATGTGGATGTGGCTGTAAATGCCGGTGTTGAGATTGGCGGGTACCAGACCATCCCCGATGCCCATCTGCAGGTGCGTGCCGATGCTGCCGCCGGCAAGAATGGCGGCGTGCTCCGGCTCGACGGCCCAGATTTCGATGTCGGGATTGGCCTCCTGCAGCGCCTCGCCGATCCCGGAAAGCGTGCCGCCCGTGCCGATGCCGGCACAGAAGCCGTCAATGCGGCAGCCGGCCTGCTCGAGAATTTCGCGGGCAGTCTCCTGCCGCTGGACGAGCGGGTTGTTGGGATTTGTAAACTGCTGGGGGATATAGACGTTTTTATCCTCGCGCGCCATGCGCAGGGCGGTCTGCAGGCAGTTGTCGATGCATTCACCGATGTTTCCGTCATCATGCACCAGCACAACGGAGGCACCGTAGTGTTCCATCAGCTTGCGCCGCTCAATGCTGACGGAATCGGGCATGATGATCACGGTTTTGTAGCCGAGTACCGCGCCTACGAGCGCCAGACCGATGCCCTGATTGCCGCTGGTCGGCTCAACGATGACGGTGTCCGGGCCGATGAGACCGTCGCGCTCGGCAGCTCGAATCATGTTGAGCGCGGTACGTGTTTTGATAGAGCCGCCGACGTTAAGGCCCTCAAATTTCACAAGGACCTGTGCACAGTCGGGACCGGGAAGGCGGTTGAGCCGGATGAGCGGCGTGTTTCCGATGGCTTCCAGAATATTGTTGCAGATCATAGGGGCAAAACTCCTGTCAGATTTCCTGTTGCTGTTGCCTAAATACGGCAAAAATGTCACAAAGTCTTTACTATTCTAACATAAAACACGCATATTGACAATAGGCAGGCACAATTATATAATTTTTCAAGATTTTGTTTCTGCCGGCGAAAGGAGCGGACACAATGCTTGGGGTTTCCGTCAATATGGGATGCGTGCTGTTGGGCAGCTGCCTCGGCCTGCTGTTCGGCAGCCGGATCAATCAGCGGCTGATCCGCGCGCTGTTTACAGGCGTGTCGCTGTGTACGCTGGCCATCGGCGTATCGAGTATGATTCAGACGCAGGACATTCTATGCGTCATTCTGTGCATGGTGTTCGGCGTTCTCATCGGCGAGCTGCTGCGCATAGATGACGGCGTGGAACACGCCGGAGACTGGATTCTTGCGCGTCTGCCCATCGGCCTGCGTGCCGGGGCCGGACGTTTCACGGAGGGGTTTGTCACCGCCGGAATCATATTCTGTGTTGGCTCCATGTCCGTTGTGGGCAGCCTGCAGGCCGGTATTCATCATGATTATTCGATTCTTTATGCCAAAAGCGTGCTGGATCTCATCTCGTCCGTGGCCTTTGCGGCGACGATGGGGCTGGGGGTGCCCTGCTCCATTGTATTCATCCTGGCCTTTCAGGGTGGCATTGCGCTGCTGTCGTCGTTGCTGGCTCCCGTACTGTCCGAGGCGGTCATCACGGAGATGACGGCAGTGGGCGGAGTGGTGCTGGTGGGAATGTCGCTCAATATGCTGGAACTGCGGCAGGAGCGCATCCGGGTGGCCAACATGATCCCGGCCATCCTGCTGCCGGCGGTCTATGTGCCGGTCAGCAATTGGATCAAAGGGGTGATCGGATGAGGCGGCGTGCGCTGGCCGTGCTGGGCGCGGGCGCGCTGTGGGGCCTGACGGGCGTGTTCCGCCGCAGCCTTGGGCAGCTTGGGTGTGATTCTGCGGGTGTGATCGTCATTCGCTGCGGTATTGCGGCCATTTTGTTCGGCGTGACGCTGCTTCTGCGTGCGCCGGGGCAGCTGCGCGTCCGGCTGCGGCATCTGTGGTGCTTTTTCGGCTGCGGCGTGTGCAGCCTGCTGCTGTTTACGTTCTGCTATTTTCAGGCCATGTCGCTGATGTCGCTGTCTGCGGCGGCCATTTTGCTGTATACTGCGCCGGCCTTTGTAATGACGATGTCGGCAATGTTGTTTCATGAGCGGATGACCGGGCGCAAGCTGTGCGCGCTGGCGCTGGCGTTTGCCGGGTGCTGTCTCGTGTCCGGCGTGGGAGGCGGCGGGCGGCTGCCGCTTGCGGGCGTACTGTACGGGCTTGGCTCCGGCTTCGGCTATGCGCTCTACAGCATTTTCGGAAAGCTGGCCATGCAGCGCGGGTACGGCAGCCTGACGATCAATTTTTATGCCTGCCTGTTCGCGGCAGCCGGCGCGGCGCTGGTCTGGGGCGTGCAGACACCGGTGCGTGTGATCGTCTCGTCCTGGCCCGGCGCGCTTTGGGCCGTGGGGACGGGGCTGGTGACGTGCTATCTGCCGTACCTGCTGTATACGTGGGGACTGGAGCGGCTCGAGCCGGGCCGCGCGTCGATCATGGCCTCGGTGGAACCGGTGGTGGCGACGGCGGCGGGCATTGCGGTGTTTCACGAGGCGCTCACCGTGCCGGCTGCGCTGGGCGCGCTGGCGGTATTGGCGGCGATTGCGGTGCTCAACCTTACGCCGAAACGGCGAAAAGATGAAGCGGAAAACGGATAAAAAGACTTCCTGCGCCCCGGCGCGGGAAGTCTTTTTATCCGATTACACAAACCGGAAAGTATTTTATACAAGCGCGTACTTTCTGGCAAACGCCTGATATTGCCGGATGAACTCCGGGCTGCCGGTCTTCAGCTCGCGCAGGTGGCCGTGCAGGTCGAGGCTGGAGTGGGCGATCTCCATGACGCAGCCGGCGATATTGGAGCAATGGTCTGCGATGCGTTCGAGGTTCGTCAGCAGATCGGACCAGACGAAGCCCACCTCGATCGAGCAGCTGCCCTTCTGCAGACGCAGAATATGGCGTGAGCGCAGCTGCTCCTTGAGTGTGTCGACCACCTGCTCAAGCGGCTCGACCAGCGAGGCAGCCTGCAGATCGTTGTGCAGGAAGGCGTCCAGCGCGTGCTGCAGCGTTTCGGTGACAGCGCCGGTGAGCGTGTGCAGCTCCCGCTGCGCTTCGGGGGAGAGCGCGATGCCCTTGCCGTGCAGCTCCTCAGCCGACTCCAGGAGATTGACGGCGTGGTCGGAGATGCGCTCGAGGTCGCCGATGATATGCAGCAGCTCTGCGGCTCCGGCACTGTCGGCGTCGGTCATGGGGCGGCTGCTGAGGTGGACGAGATAGGTGCCGAGCATGTCCTCATAGCGGTCGGCGGCAGCCTCGTCCGCGCGGACGGAGTCGGCCAGCGTGTCGGAATAATGATCGAGCGCCTTGAGTGCGTTGCCGACGGCGCGCCCGGCGGTTTCGGCCATATCGGAGGCGACGAGGCGGCAGCGGTCGAGGGCGATGGCGGGGGTGCTCAGCAGGCGTTCGTCCAGCTGTACGACGGCGTCGGGCTTTGAACCGGCCCTGTCCGGGACGAGACGTACAGCCAGCCGTTCGAGCACGCCGCCCATCGGAAGCAGCAACGCCGTGCTCAGTAGCTTGAAGGCGCTGTTGATGACGGCGATGTCGACGGGCGTGACCGTGTCGCCGACGAAGGAGAAGCCGACAACGGCCTTGAGCAGGTAAAACAGGCCCAGCCACACCGTACCGCCGATGACGTTGAACAGCAGGTGCGCCACCGCGGCGCGCCGGGCGCTGCGGGTGGTGCCGATGGAGGCGAGCATGGCGGTGATGCACGTGCCGATGTCCATGCCGACGAGGATGGGCAGCGCGCTGCCGAAGGTGACCTGCCCGGTGGTGGACAGCGCCTGCAGGATACCGACGGAGGCGGAGCTGGACTGGATGATGCACGTGAGCACCAGACCGGCCAACATGCCGAACAGCGGATTGGAGAACATCAGCAGTACGTTCTGGAAGGCGGGGGCGTCCCGCAGGCCGGCCACGGCGGCGGACATGGTATCCATGCCAAACATCAGCGTGGCAAAGCCGAGCAGGATCAAGCCGGTGTCCTTGTGCTTGCTGCTTTTGCACATCATGTACAGGATCACGCCGGCCAGCGCCAGCAGGGGAGAGAAGGACGAGGGCTTGAGCAGCTGGAGGAAGACATTCGAGCTGCTGATGCCGCTCAGGCTGAGGATCCAGGCGGTCACGGTGGTGCCGACGTTGGCGCCGATGATGACGTTGACGGCCTGCCGCAGCGTCATCAGACCGGAGTTGACAAAGCCGACGACCATGACCGTCGTGGCCGAGGAGCTTTGGATGACGGCGGTGACGCCCAGACCCGTCAGAAAGCCGAACATGCGCTTATTGGTGAGCTTGCCGAGCAGAATCTTCAAGCGGCTGCCGGCGCGCTTTTCCAGTGCGGTGCCCATCAGGTTCATGCCGAACAGAAACAGGCACAGTCCGCCGAGCAGCGTGAGAAAATCAAATAAATCCATGCAGTCGTCCCTTCCCGCGGCAGCGCCCCTGCTGCCGCACATACTTTTTACATTCTTCAGTATGGCCCCATTTTACGGGACAAAGGTCAAAGGGACATGCATATTTTTGTTAAATTCAGGTTAAATTTTTTACTTTAAAGGAGGTCGGCATTTCAAGTAAAACCGATCAACAGGGACACAGCCTGGGAAGGCGTCTGCGGGCTGGACACGGTCTGCTTTTAACTGGGGCGGTCTTTCAAACAAACCGTGCGGGGGCTTCTGTAAGGAAGCCCCCGCACGCGGGTTTTTTACAGAACCGTGCTTTCCGGAAACAGCACGGCGATGGATGTGCCCTTGCTCGGAGTGCTCTGCAGCTCAAGCCGCGCGCCGTGATACTGGGCGGCGTGCTTGACGATGGACAGGCCCAGCCCCGTGCCGCCGAGCTGGCGTGAATGGCTCTTGTCCACGCGGTAGAAGCGCTCGAACACGCGGCTCTGGTGGGCATAGGGAATGCCGACGCCGGTGTCGGCGACCTCAAGGCAGGCCCCGCCCGTGGCGGGGCGGCGGAGGGAGACCGTGACGCTGCCGTCCGGTACGTTGTATTTGATGGCGTTGTCGCAGAGGTTGAAGACCATCTCCTCCAGAATCTGGCGCACGCCGCGCACGGTAAGCGGCGCGCCCTGCAGCCGCAGCGTGACGCCCTGTCCGGCCGCGGCCGGACGCAGGCGCTCGAGCACCTCAGCGGCCAGCGCGTGCAGGTCGACCGACTCCGGCTCGAAGCCCGGCGCATCCTCGTCGAGCGCCGACAGCCGGATGATGTCGTCGATCAGCGAGATGAGCCGCTGCGCCTCGGCATGAATGTCTCCGGCAAACTCCGGCACCTTTTCCGGCGGTACCAATCCGTCCTTCATCAGCTCGGCAAAGCCGGAGATGGAGGTCAGCGGCGTTTTCAGCTCGTGTGAGACGTTGGCGGAAAACTCGCGGCGCAGGCTCTCGCGCTGCTCGCGCTCGGTGACGTCCATGATGAGAACGGCCGCGCCCGTCACCTGCCCGTCGGCGACGACCGGGTTTGCAATCACCTGATAGCTGCACCCGTCGTCTGCAAAGGAGCGCGCTCCGTGCGCGCCGGCAAGCGCCGCGTCCACACAGGCGCACACCTCGGCGCGGCAATTGACCGCCTCGAGCCTCGCCGGCGGCTGCGCGGCGGAAAAGGCCAGCTGTACGGCCCGGCGGTTGGACGCGAGCACGGCGCGGCGGCTGTCAAGCAGCAGGAAGCCCTCGCTCATGCTTTCCGTGATGGCGGCAAATTCCCGCTGCCGCGCACTCAGCTCGTCCATCTGCCGGCGGATGGTGCGGCTCTGCAGGGCCAGCCGGTCGGTCAACGGGGCCAGCTCCGGATAGATGCGGCAGCGCTGCGGATGGTCGAGATCCAGCTCGTTGATGGGCTTGGTGATGCGCCGGGCCAGACGCGAGGCCAGCAGTCCCGACAGCGCCAGCACCAGCAGCACGATCCACGCCACCGGCTGCAGCATGCCCAGAAGCAGCGTGGTGATGGTGCTTTTGTTGGCCGAGACACGCACGACCGAGCCGTCCGGCAGTCGCTTGGCGCTGTAGAGCGTCTTCTGCAGGAGCGTGCTGGAAAAATGCGCGCTTTGGCCCCGTCCGGTCTCCATGGCCTCGGCGATCTCGGTGCGTCCGGAATGGTTTTCCATACCGGCGGGGTCGGCGGCGCTGTCGTAAAGGATCGTGCCGTCCTGTGCGACCCAGGTGATGCGGCTGCCGGCGTCCAGCCCCTCCAGATAGGACAGGCCGCCCTGCTCCACGCCGCGGGCGACGTAGTCTGCCGCGGCGGCAAGCTGCGCGTACACCTGTCCCTCGTCGTATTCATACAGCGCCCCGAGAAACAGCGCCACCGACAGCACGACCGCCGTCAGCCCGACCAGCAGGCTGTTGCGGAAGATACGCGGCGTCATGCGCGCTGCCCTCCGGCGATCTTGTAGCCGAAGCCGCGCACCGTTTCAATGCAGCTTCCGGCGGGGCCGAGCTTGCTGCGCAGCGAGCGTACATGCACGTCCACCGTGCGGCTTTCGCCGTCGAAGCTGCTGCCCCAGACGCGGTCCATGATGATCTCGCGTGTGAGGACTCTGCCGCTGTTTTCCAGCAGCAGGCACAAAAGCTCAAATTCCTTGCACGTGAGGGCCACCTCGCGCCCGGCGGCGCGCACGCTGTGCCGCTGCGGGCAGACGTACAGCTCGCCTACGCGGTATTCCGTTTCCGCCGGCGCGTCCTGCACCCGGCGCAGCACCGCGCGCACGCGGGCCACCAGCTCCATCATGCCGAAGGGCTTGGAGATGAAGTCGTCCGCGCCGCTGTCGAGGCCGAGCACGCGGTCGTACTCGGCGTTCTTTGCCGTCAGCAGGATGACGGGCAGCCGGCGCGTCATCGCTCCGGCGCGCAGCCGCCGCAGCACCTGCAGGCCGTCTTCCTCCGGCAGCATGATGTCCAGCAGCAGCAGCTCGGGCTGCTGCTGCTCCATGGCGCGCCAGAAGGCGCCGGGGCGGTCGAAGCCCTCGGCCTGAAAGCCCTGGCTCTCCAATGTGTAGATGACCAGCTTGCGGATGCTGTCGTCGTCCTCCAGAAGATAAATCATGGTGTGCTCCTGTTCTGCGGCGGCGTGCCGCGGCGTGAATACACAAACACCTCCCGGGCGGAAGCGCCCGGGAGGCGGCGTGTGCGGAAGGCGGGAAGATCAGATCTCGTCGAAGGCCTCGGAGCCGTGCCCGCACAGCGGGCAGGTGTAGTCCTCGGCAAGCTGATTGCCCTCGTAGATATAGCCGCACCAGCGGCAGCACCAGCGGCGGTTGGCGCACTTTTCATCCTCGATGAGCTTGAAGCTGTCATATCCGTCGCCGCACATCGGGCAGCGGATGTCGAGCGGAAGGAATTCGCCTTCATAGATGTAGTCGTTGCAGTAGGTGCAGACCCAGCGCTTGACCACGCCGGTGGCGGGGACGCCCTTGATGCGGGCGTTGTAGTAGCTGTAGGTAACGGTCTTGTCCTTGGAGATGACCTTCGACTCCGTCACCTCGCCGAAGAACACCGTGTGCGTGCCGCAGTCCTGCGCGGCGATGACCTTGCAGGAGAACATGGCGTTGGTGTTTTCCGTCAGGTAATACAGGCCGTTGGCGCTGCGCTCGCAGTCCCAGAAGCCGTCGAACTTGTCGGTGTTGCGGCCGGATTTGTAGCCGAAGCGCTTGAAGATGTACAGCGGCGTGGACTCGGTCATCGTGGAGACGTTGAACACCCCGGTTTTTGCGATCATATCATGGGTGAGGTTTGCCTTGTTGACGCTGACACACAGCGTCAGCGGTATGCTGGTGATCTGCATGACCGTGTTGACGATGCAGCAGTTGTCCTGCTCACCGTCCTTTGCAATCAGCAGAAACAGGCCGTAGGGAATGGATTGAAGGGCGGATTTGTCGATCATGGGAGAACCTCCATCGGATGATATTTTTTATACGGACGCAGTCGGGCGGGTTACTTTTTGATGGTGGCTTCGATGGCGTCGGCCAGAGCGCTGAGGGCCTCGTTCTGCTCGTCCTTGACAGAGGACTTGATGGTGATCGGGCCGTCGAGAATGGTGGTGTTGGGGATGCCGGCGATGATCTCCCGCATCTGACGGCCGCTGACGGGCGCCCAGGTGCCGTTTTCAATGAAGGCGACGGTACGGTTCTGCAGGTTGTGCGCGGCGATTTCACGCAGCAGGGTGTCCATCGGGGTGAAGACGCCCATGTTGTAGGTGGGGGCGGCGAAGACCAGATGGCTGTAGCGGAAGGCGTCGGAAATGATGTAGGACGGCGGGGTCATGGAGGCGTCGAAGACCTTGACGCGGATGCCTTTTTCCGCCAGGCGGCAGGCGAGGATCTCGGCGGCATTGGCGGTGTGTCCGTAGATGGAGGCGTAGGCGATGACGACGCCGGTCTCCTCCGGCTCATAGCTGCCCCACTTGGCGTATTTGCCGATGAAATCGCCGAAGTCCTTGCGCCAGACAAAGCCGTGCAGCGGGCAGATATAGTTGAGCTCCAGCGTGGAGGCCTTGGCCAGCGTGGCCATAATCATCGGACCGTATTTTCCGACGATGTTGGTGAGGTAGCGGCGTGCATAGTCCATGTATTCGCCGTAGAAGTCGACCTCGTCGGCGAACAGGTGCCCGTCGAGCGTGCCGAAATGGCCGAAGGCGTCGGCGGAAAACAGGATTTTATCCGTGAGATCATAGGTGACCATGACCTCGGGCCAGTGCACCATGGGAGCCAGCACGAAGGTGAGCTGATGGCGGCCCGTGGAGATGACGTCGCCCTCCTTGACGATGACGGCGCGCGAATCCAGATCAAAGCTGAAGAACTGGCGGATCATAGCGGCGGTCTTGGCGTTGCAGATGAGCTTGACCTCCGGCCAGCGCAGCACGACGCCGGCAATGGACGCGGCGTGATCGGGCTCCATGTGATTGATGACGAGATAGTCGAGCGGGCGGCCGTTGAGCACGTGCGCAACATTCTCATAGAACACCTCGTCGACGGATTTGTCGACGGTGTCGAACAGAACGGTCTTCTCATCGAGCAGGACGTAAGAGTTGTAGGAAACGCCTTCGGGGATGCTGTAGACGCCCTCAAACAGAGACAGCCGTCTGTCGTTGGAGCCTACCCAGGTCAGATCATCGGTGACTTTTCTGATGCAATACATATCCATACCTCCATCAAGGCCCGCAGCGGGGCTTAATTATAAAAATTTTATCATATTCCCCATAGCCCGGCAAGACGAATTTTCACAGATCGGACAGACGGAGCGCCATTTTACAAAAATGTAACAGCCGGGCAAAAAGCTCTGGAAAAATCCGCGGTATATGGTATAATAACGCCGTATGCTGTGCTGCAGCAAGCAATATAATGACGAGGAGTTAATCACCATGGCATTTGAAAGAACCTATATCATGCTCAAGCCCGACTGCCTCAAGCGCGGCCTGATGGGCGAGGTTATCGGCCGGATCGAAAAGAAGGGCTACCGCATTGCCGACTGCAAGATGCTCAACCTGGACGAGGCCATTCTGCGCGAGCACTATGCCCACATTGCAGATCGCCCCTTCTTCCCCGAAATCGTCGCCTACATGACCTCCGGCCCCGTGCTGGCCATGATCGTCGAGGGCGAGAACGCCGTCAAGGGTATGCGTATCCTTATGGGCGCCACCAAGTTCGAGGAGGCCACTGCCGGCACCATCCGCGGCGATCTGGCCTTCTGCACCAGCGAGAACATCATCCACGGCTCTGACTCCGTCGAGAACGCCGAGATCGAGATCCGGCGCTTTTTCGGCTGCTGAGCAGCCGCGGGATCCCGCAGAAAACGGGAAGCCGGGAGAAGCAGTTGCTTCTCCCGGCTTCGTTTATCCGGCAGGCACCCGGCTGCGGCGGAACCGCTTACTTGCCGAGCGCCGATTTGCAGGCGGCAACGGTCTCGATGGCCTGCCGGAGTGCCTCGGGCGCGACCTCCGGGGCGGTCTCAAAGCAGGCCTGGGCATGCTCTGCGTCGGCCAGCGCGTCGTTCAGGCGCTCAAGCTGCCGCTCAAGCAGGGCGCGGTTGAGCAGGATGCGGCCGTGCAGGGGGGTTTCGAGCAGACCGGCCTCCTCCAGATTTTCCATGAGCTGTTCAAACACGGTCATGCAGTCATCCCAGCGGCTGGTGGAGCGGTAGAGGCCGGCCAGGTCATTGCGAAGGATGACCTGCGCGGTGACGCGATCATGCAGCCACTGCAGTGCGTCACGGTCTTCCTTTTCCTGCGAGCGGCAGCTGGGGCAGCCGCCGCTTCCAATGCAGTACGGCGTGTCGACCACGCGCAGCTCGTCGAGTATGAACTGCTCGACGGCGGAGGGATCGCCGGCGGCCGTCAGTTCATCGACCTTTTTGGTGTAATTCTCGATGTCGTACATCAGAAAGCTCCTTTCCGTTCCGATGGCCGGATTCACATCGGCCTTCGGGACAGCACGTTTTTGTTAACCGTATCGTACGACACGGACAGGAAAATGTCAACTGCGGTCTGCATGCAAAAATGAGGCCGCTGCAAAACGCAGTGTTCATAACAGCACCGCAGAAAAGGAGCACTGTCTTCAATGGATTGGCAGAGCGCGAAAATGAAAAGGCACGATCCGGAGCTTCTCCGGATCGTGCCTTTTTCACGTTTCTGCCCGAAAGATTTTCTTAAAGAGTGTACGTACAAATGGTTGAATAAAAAACAGCTGAGTAAAGTATGCAAACGGGAAATTGAAGCAAACCAGCTTCAGCCAGTTTGCCAGCAGCGTGATCACATGGAATCCCCCCGTAATACGGATAGTAAAGCCAGGCTGCAAGGAAACTCATGACCGGACACATGATGCTGACTGTGGCGCAGATGATTGCGGTCTCAAACAAAACAGGGTGCGTTTCTGCCGGATCAAACACGTTGCAGACCAGCTTAAAAGAACATGGACTTCCAAGAAGGCATTCAAGGCCATATGCAAGAATGAATTCTACCAGCACGACCACCCAGATCGGCAGAAATCTGCCGCACATATACACGCCGCCTTGCCGGTTTATTGCTTCCAGCACGCTTCCTGCCTGATTAACGGTCATCAGCAGATGCCCGTTTATAACATACAGGCTGTAAAACACGTAACCATGTACCGTCACCAGTACGGTCATCAGGGCAAAGATCATTCGCTCAAATCGGGTTTCAGGCATATTCCTTCTCCTTTTTGCGACAAAAAATACCCTGCGGTTTTTTCTGACAGGCATCGTACCGTGATCAGATTTATATACCGCAGGGTAATACATGTGTCGTACGTCTTTATTCTTTTTTTTGTGTTATTTTATCTGATTCGTTTCCCAAAAGTCAAATGGACAGATTCAACAAATATTGCTGTCTGTCCCGGACTGTGCTGCCATCATTTCAGCTTTCAGCGCGTTTCAGCGCGTGCTGTTCCGGGAGACTGCAGGTTGATAAAAGGGCCTTTATTTCCGCCTGCAAAGGCCGTCGTACAAAGATCCATACGAAGGCTTTTTTACTGCGAATGCGGCTTTTCATCCAGCATGATACGGAAAAGGCGTGGCCGAAGCCACGCCTTCTCATTCCTTTTGCAATTCTGAAAGCAATGCGGTTTTACGGCGCCGCCCGATTGCGGCGGCCTCCGCAGGAAGCAAAGCTTACTTTTTGCGGGCTTCCTCAGCCATGTCGCGGGCCAGAACGGAATGCTGGTCGTCGCCCTTTTTGGCGTAGATGGCGGACAGCAGGTTGTACACGGCCACGACGGAATCGGTGTCGATCTCGGGATCGCCGTCGAAGATGCTGGCTGCGCGGGTGGCGTCGTCCAGCGCGGCGTCAAGGTTGCCGGCGTCCATGAACATGCAGGCGCGGTTGAGCAGGATGCGGCCGTGCAGGGGGGAATCGGCCAGCTCCGCCTCGGCGATGTTCTGCATCATGTCGGAAAAAACCTTTTCGCACTTGTCCCAGCGCTTGCCGTCACGGTAAAGGCTGGCAAGGTCGTTGCGCAGCACGATCTGATTGGTCAGACGCTCCTGCACCCAGGCGAGAACCTCCTGGTGGAGCTCCTCCTGCGTTCTGCCGCAGGGGCAGCTGCCGCTGCCGGCAAGCGGCTCGTCAATGATGGCCAGCTCGCCCAGCAGGAAAGCTTCCAGTGCGTCGGAATCGCCGGCTGCTTTCAGCTCGTTGAGCTTTTTTGCGTAACGCTCGTAATCGTACATAATGACAGCTCCTTTTTGTGATCTGCCCCGGCGCGCACTCCGGGGGGCGGCCTGTAACTGCCGCCAAGTTTGATAAGGCTATCATATTGCAGCGTATGGGGTTTGTCAATATCCGCCGGAGAGTATTCCGCCCTGCTGTTGGGTGAGCATACAGGAAAATACCCGCCGAGGCTCAGTCCTTCTGACGATAGGTGCGCAGGAAACCGCCCAGACGGTCGCAGGCGTCCTCCAGCTGGACGATGGAGGGCAGATAGACGATGCGGAAGTGATCCGGCTCCTTCCAGTTGAAGCCGGTGCCGGCGGTGATGAGAATTTTCTTTTCACGCAGCAGGTCGAAGGCAAAGCGCTCGTCGCTGGTGATGTGAAAGCGCTCGGCGTCGAGCTTCGGGAAAATATAGAAGGCGGCCTTGGGCTTGACGGCGGACAGGCCGGGGATGGAATTGAGCGTGTTATAAATGTAGTCGCGCTGTTCATAGATGCGCCCGCCGGGCTTGAGCAGCTCCTCGCAGGACTGATAGCCGCCCAGCGCCGTCTGGATGATGCTCTGGCCGGGTACGTTGGAGCAAAGACGCATGGAGGCCAGCAGGTTCAGTCCCTCAATGTAGCCTTTGGCGCGGGACTTGTCGCCGGCCAGACACATCCAGCCGCAGCGGAAGCCGGCCACGCGGTGCGACTTGGACAGGCCGTTGAAGCTGACCGTCAGCAGGTCCGGCGCAAGAGAGGCGAGGGCGGTGTGCGTCAGTCCGTCCATCACCAGCCGGTCATAGATCTCGTCGGCAAAGAGGATCAGGTCATGCTCGCGCGCCAACTGCACAATCTGCTCGAGCAGCTCGCGCGGATAGAGCGCGCCGGTGGGGTTGTTGGGGTTGATGACGACGATGCCCTTGGTACGGTCCGTAATCTTGCTGCGCATGTCCTCCATATCGGGGTACCACTCCGACTGCTCGTCGCACAGGTAGTGCACCGCCGTGCCGCCGGCCAATGTGATGGCGGCCGTCCACAGCGGATAGTCCGGCGCCGGAACGAGCACCTCGTCGCCATGGTCGAGCAGACCCTGCATGGACATCATGATCAGCTCGCTGACGCCGTTGCCGGTGTAGATATCCTCCAGACCGACGTTTGGGATGTTCTTGAGCTGGCAGTACTGCATGATGGCCTTGCGCGCTGCGAACAGTCCCTTCGAAGCAGAGTAGCCCTCGGTGGAGCGCAGGTTGTAGATCATGTCGACGATGATTTCATCCGGCGCCTTCAGACCGAAGGGCGCGGGGTTGCCGATGTTGAGCTTGAGGATCTCGATGCCGTTTGCCTCCATGCGGTTTGCCTCATCCATGACGGGGCCGCGGATGTCGTAGCAGACGTTGTCAAGCTTCCGGGACTTTTCGTAGAATTTCATATTGCCTCCAATCCATGGCGGTACACACGCCATTGCAGAATAACAGTGTGTGGATGGTGCGGTCGTGTTTCGGACATATCTGACAGTTTGAAGCGTTCAGAATGGTTAACCTTTAATATACCATCCCAAAGCCCGGCGCACAAGCGTCAATTTCACAGAAAACTTCACGCAGATCAGACGCCGGTCAGGTCAAAATCCGGTATCATTTCCTCGCCTGCGGCCGACGGGTCCTGATAAAAGCCGTTTTCAAAGCCCAGCCGCTCCATATGCAGCAGCACCTGGTCAAATTCCGCCTGCGTCACCGTGCGGGAAAGTCCCGGTATGGCTGCGCTGCCGGGCATGGGGGTATACTGCGCCATCAGGCTGAGCAGAATGTGCTTCGGCGGGAGCGTTCCGGCCAGCTGCTCCAGCGCCAGCAGGCTGTTTTCCACCTGCCCGGGCAGCACCAGATGGCGCACCAGCACGCCGCGGCACAGCAGGCCGTTCTCATCCAGCTTGAACGGCCCGGCCTGGCGGTACATCTCCCGCAGCGCGGCGCGCGCAGTCTCCGGGTAGTCCGGCGCGCCCGAGCAGCGCCCGGCCAGCTCCGGCAGCGCGTATTTATAGTCCGGCATCCACACCTGCACCAGACCCTCCAGTGCGCGCAGCGTTTCCACCCGCTCGTACCCGGAGCTGTTCCACACCACCGGAACGGGCAGAGGTCCCATGCGCAGCGCCTGCGCGATCACGCCGGCATAGTGCGTCGGCGTGACCAGATTGAGATTGTGCACGCCCTGCGCGCACAGCCGCTCGAAAATGCGGCGCAGCTCCGGTACGGAGACGGTGCGCCCTGCTTCGCCGCGGCTGATGGCGGCGTTCTGACAGAAAACGCAGCCGAGGCTGCAGCCGCTGAAGAAGACCGCGCCGCTGCCGCGTGTGCCGCTGATACACGGCTCCTCTCCGAAGTGCGCCGCGGCGCGTGCCAGCGTCGGCGATGCCGGGGCGCGGCAGACGCCGAGCTGCCCGTGTGCGCGATCGGCCCCACAGCGGCGGGGACAGAGACGGCAGCCCTGCTGCATGAGATATCCCTCCCGGTCATTTGTGTTTGCCATGATTATAGGCCGCGCGGCGCACGATTGCAAGAAAAAGCCGCGCATTGTCCCGCCCGGAGGGAAACAGGGACAGCAGGCTGGAAATAAGTTTTAAAAACAGGCGGATTCCGGTTGAAAATTTCACAAACAAGTTATACAATATTTGCGTTTACAGGATTTTCCCGCAACCGAGGATCCTGTGATACCCATGTACCCGAAACATCTGCAGACGGGCCGCGCGCCTGCCTGGACCAATGGAGGGAAACGAAAGCTATGAACTATAATAAGCGCACCATCAGCGACGGGGATTTCCGGGGCAAGAAGGTTCTGCTCCGCTGCGACTTCAACGTCCCGCTGGACAAGGCAACCGGCGCCATCACCAACGACAAGCGCATCGTCGCCGCCCTGCCCACCATCCGCTATCTGCTCGATCAGGGCGCGGCGGTCATCGCCTGCTCGCACCTGGGCAAGCCCAAGGGGACCTGGAAGCCGGAGCTGACGCTTGCACCGGTGGCCGAACGGCTCGGCGAGCTTCTGGGCCGGCCCGTGATCTTTGCGCACGACATCGTCGGCGAGGACGCGCGCGCCAAGGCCGCCGCTCTGCAGCCCGGGCAGATCATGCTGCTGGAAAACCTGCGCTTTGACAAGCGCGAGGAGCAGAACGACCCGGCCTTCGCCCGCGCGCTGGCAGATATGGCGGACGTCTATGTGTCAGACGCCTTCGGCACCGTGCACCGTGCGCATGCCTCCACGGCGGGCGTGGCGGCGTTCCTGCCGGCTTATGCGGGCTTTCTCGTCCGCAAGGAGATCTCGCTCATGGGCAAGGCGCTCATGGCCCCGAACCGGCCGCTGGTGGCCGTGCTGGGCGGCGCGAAGGTCTCTGATAAGATCGGCGTGATCGAAAACCTGCTCGGCAAGGCGGACACCATCCTCATCGGCGGCGGCATGGCATACACCTTCATCAAGGCCATGGGCGGCAGCATCGGCGCCTCCCTGCTGGAGGCCGATCGCATTGACTTTGCCCGCGACATGCTGGAGAAGAGCCGCCAGAGCGGCACGCGCCTGCTGCTGCCGGTGGACACCTATATCGGCGACCGGTTCGAGGCCGGATGCCAGAAGAAGCTCGTCCCTGCCGGCGAGATTCCCGATGGCTGGATGGGCATGGACATCGGACCGAAGACGGTGGCCCTGTTCACCGACGCCATTCGCCGCTCGGGCACGGTGGTGTGGAACGGGCCGATGGGCGTGTTTGAATTCCCGGAGTTTGCAGAGGGCACCCGCGCCATGGCACAGGCGCTGGCAGAATCCGGTGCCGACACCATCGTCGGCGGCGGAGACAGCGCGGCAGCCGTCGAAAAGTTTGGCTATGCCGATCAGATGACGCATGTCAGCACGGGCGGCGGCGCATCTCTGGAATTTCTGGAGGGGCACAATCTGCCCGGTATAGCCTGCCTGCCGGATCGCTGAGCGGGCCGCAGAGAAGCAAAGGAGAACAGAATGAACAAAAAATACAGGAAAGCACTGATCGTCGGCAACTGGAAGATGAACATGCTTCCGTCCGAGGTGAAGGGCTATGTCGCAGCGCTGCGCGGGCTGCTGCCGCGGCAAAAGACCTGCGACATTGCCGTGTGTGCGCCCTATGTGGCCATCCCTGCGCTCATCCGTGCCGCGCGGGACACGCGCCTCGGCATCGGCGCACAGGATGTTTCCGCCCACGAGGGCGGCGCGTATACCGGCGAGGTGTCGGCTGCCATGCTTTCCGACCTGGGCCTGAAATACTGCATCGCCGGCCATTCCGAGTGCCGCCGGTATCACAACGAGCGCAGCCACAACGTCAACGAAAAGGTCGTCGCCCTCGTAAACGAGGGGATTACGCCCATCGTCTGCGTCGGCGAGACGGAGATCGAGCGCAGCCGTTCGCTAACGCTGGACCACATCTCCTATCAGGTGAAGGCTGCGCTGGCCGATCTGACGGGCGCGCAGGTGCGCCGCTGTGTGATCGCCTATGAGCCGATCTGGGCCATCGGCACCGGAAAGACCGCCACGGCCGAACAGGCGCAGGAGATCTGCTGCCACATCCGCAGCGTCATCCGCAAGGAATACGGCGCGCGCATTGCCCGGGCCGTCTGTATTCTCTACGGCGGCTCGATGAATGCCGACAATGCTGCGGAGCTTCTGGCCATGCCCGATATCGACGGCGGCCTCATCGGCAGCGCGTCCCTCCGCCCGGAGGAATTTGCAAAGATCATTGCCGCAACCGCGCAGGAGGAAGCAACCGCATGAAGCACAGGCCGGTCTTTCTGCTGATCCTGGACGGCTACGGCCTCGGGGCGGCGGACGATACCAACGCCATTTATCTGGCAAAAACGCCCAACATCGACGCGCTCTCCCGCTGGGGGCACACCGTGCTGTCCGCCTCCGGGCCGGACGTGGGCCTGCCGCAGGGACAGATGGGCAACAGCGAGGTCGGACACACCAACCTCGGCGCCGGTCGCGTCATGTTTCAGGATCTGCCCCACATCACCAATGCCATTGAGAACGGCAGCTTCTTTGAAAATCCGGCCTACTGCGCCGCAGCAGACGCAGCTGCGGCCGGCGGGCACGCCCTGCATATTCTGGGCCTGCTGTCCGACGGCGGCGTACACAGCCACATCCGACACATCTTCGCCATGCTGGAGCTGGCAAAGCGGCGCGGGGTGGAGCGTGTGTATCTGCACTGTTTCCTTGACGGGCGCGACGTGCCGCCCGAGAGCGGCGCGGGCTACCTCCGGCAGCTGCAGGCGTATTGCAGCGAGCACGGGGTCGGAACGATTGCCACCGTGCAGGGCCGGTTTTACGGCATGGACCGCGACAAACGCTGGGACCGCGTCGAGCGCGGCTACAATGCGCTCGTTCTCGGCGAGGGTACGGCGTGCAGCGACCCGGCTGCCGCCGTGGAGGCCAGCTGTGCCCGCGGCGTCACGGACGAGTTTGTCGAGCCGCTGGTCTGCTGTCCGGAGGGGCGCATCCGGCAGGGGGACAGCGTCGTCTTCATGAACTTCCGCCCTGACCGTGCCCGTGAGATGACCTGGGCGCTCAATCTGCCGGAGTTCGACGGCTTTGTCCGCCGCGAGACGGTGTATCCGCTGCACTATGTCTGCACCGCGCAGTACGACGAGACGCTCACATTGCCCGTTGCCTTCCCGCCGGAGCACCCGGCCGAGACGCTGGGCGAGTTCGTTTCGCAGCAGGGGCTGCGGCAGTTCCGTATCGCTGAGACGGAGAAGTATGCCCACGTGACGTATTTCTTCAACGGCGGCGTTGAGCCGCCCTTCCCGGGGGAGGACCGCGTGCTGGTTCCCTCGACGCGGGAATACCCTACCTACGATCTCATCCCGAGAATGAGTGTGTATGAGGTCGCGGAGCAGGCTGCTGCGCGCATCGTCTCCGGCGAATACGATTTGGGTATTGTAAATTTCGCAAACTGTGATATGGTTGGACACACCGGCGTGCGTTCCGCGGCGGTCGAGGCTGTGCAGCATGTTGACGCCTGCGTCGGTACGATCGTGCGTGCGGTGGAGCGGGCCGGCGGCATGCTGCTGGTGACGGCGGACCACGGCAATGCCGACTGCATGGTCAACCCCGACGGCACGCCCAACACCGCACACACCACAAACCTGGTGCCGCTCTGGCTGGTCGGCTGCCGGGGCACGCTGCATCCCGGCAGCCTGTGCGACGTTGCGCCCACGATCCTGACTCTGATGGGCCTGCCGCAGCCAAAGGAAATGACGGGCGTCTGCCTGCTGGACGGAGTGCGCGCATGACGTGCCCGCCGTGCCGGTATCCGCCTGTGTATTACGTATTATATAAGGAAGAAGGAGAGCTGCTTTCATGAAAGAATATTTTGAGATCGTCGACGTTATGGCCCGTGAGATCCTGGATTCCCGCGGCAACCCCACGGTCGAGGTCGAGGTCACGCTGGAGGACGGTACGGTCGGCCGCGCTGCCGTGCCCTCCGGCGCATCCACCGGTGTTTACGAGGCCTGTGAGCTGCGCGACGGAGACAAGTCCCGCTATCTGGGAAAGGGCGTGCAGAAGGCCGTCGAAAACGTCAATACCTGCATTTGCGAGGCCATGATCGGTCTGGACGTGCTTGACCAGACCGGCATTGACAAGCTGCTCATCGAGCTGGACGGTACGCCCAACAAGACCCGCCTGGGCGCAAACGCCATGCTCGGCGTGTCTCTGGCCTGCGCCCGTGCCGCCTCCGAGGCGCTGGGCATCCCGCTTTACCGCTATATCGGCGGCGTCAACGGCAAGACCCTGCCCGTGCCCATGATGAACGTACTCAACGGCGGCGCGCACGCCACCGGCAGCAACGTCGACATTCAGGAATTTATGATCATGCCCGTCGGCGCCTCCAGCTGGAAGGAAGCGCTGCGCATGTGCGCCGAGGTCTTCCACACCCTCAAGAAGGTCGTTCCCGCCTCCGGCGTGGGCGACGAGGGCGGTTATGCGCCCAACCTCGACAGCGATGAGGACGCCCTGCGCGCGCTCGTTGCCGCCATCGAAAAGGCCGGCTACAAGCCCGGCGAGGACTTTATGCTTGCCATGGACGCCGCTACCTCCGAGTGGTTTTGCGCTGAGGATTCCTGCTATCACCTGCCCAAGCGCGGCGTTGTCATGACGCGCGAACAGATGGTGGACATGTGGGCCGACTTTGTCGAAAAATACCCCATCATCTCCCTGGAGGACTGCATGGGAGAGGACGACTGGGAGGGCTGGAAGCTGCTTACTGACCGCCTGGGCGGCAAGGTGCAGCTTGTCGGCGACGACCTGTTCGTCACCAACGTCGACCGGGTCCGCATGGGCATTGAAAAGGGCGTGGCAAATTCCGTGCTCATCAAGCTCAATCAGATCGGCACGCTCACGGAAACGCTCGACACCATCCAGCTTGCCAACCGTGCCGGCTACACCACTGTGGTGTCTCATCGCTCCGGCGAGACCGAGGACACCACCATTGCCGATCTCGTTGTCGCCCTCAACGCCGGCCAGATCAAAACCGGCGCACCCAGCCGCACCGACCGCGTCTGCAAGTATAACCAGCTGCTGCGCATTGAGGAGGACCTCTTCGACGTCGCCCAGTACCCCGGCAAGGCGGCCTTCTTCAGCATCCGCAAGTAAGCGGAGCCACCTGCAAAGCAAAAAGCCCGGATGCATCCGCATCCGGGCTTTTCTGAGGACGACAGGTAGACGACCAATCTATCGAAGGGCAGACGCACTGTTAAGAAAATGCGGAGAAAATGAAAAAAGTGCTTGACTTTTAGAGAAAACAGTGGTATTCTAACAAAGCTTTCGGCAAGAGGCCGGGCGCCGGGGAGCAAAAAAGTGCTTGACAGGGAGCCTGGGTTGTGCTAAGATAAGCTTCACGCCGTGAAGGCGGCGTGCAAACTGTGTACCTTGTAAATTAAACAATGTAAGAAGCTTA
>JALEMS010000033.1 GCA_022768185.1 Clostridiales bacterium
AGCCGCTGTATCAGAACTGCGAGGTGTCCATTCCGGTCGACAACAAAAAGGTGCTCATGCGCCCGGTCATCACGCGGGAGGAGGCGCTTGCCCTCATCGACGCCATCCCGGACGCAGAGCCGGAGGCCTATCACGACAGCAGCTTTCAGCGTCTGGCAGAGCATTACCGGCAGAGCATCGTCAGCTGCGACTGCGCCGATCTGCTGGAGTTGACGCGTTCGCTTTACGCAAAGAAGCGCGAGGCCGAAAGCCGCAAAAAGAAGCTCGGCGTGATCGACGAGCGCTTCATGCGCCGGGCCGAGGAGCTGCTGTTCGGCGAGCTGGCCGTGGCGCTGGGCATCGAGCGGGAGGATGTGCCGGATTACATTGCCGGGCGGCTGAGCCGCCGCGGGGGCTGACGGCGGCCCGGAAAGAAATCAATTTCGCGCCTGCTGCGCCGTGCAGCGGGCTAAATGCGTTCGTGTGGAGGAAACCGTATGTATTTTCTCATCGCCGCAGCGCTTCTGCCCGCTGTGCTGCTTCTGCTGTACATTTACCGAAAGGATTGCGTTGAGCGCGAGCCGCCGCGCCTGCTGGCAAAGCTGCTGCTGTTCGGCGTGCTGTCCGCCGTACCGGCCATTCTCCTGGAGCGGCTGCTCGGGGGCATGATCGACCTGCTGTTCGGACGCGGGCTGCTGTATACGGCTGTGTCCAACTTCATCGGCGTGGCGCTGGTGGAGGAGGGGTGCAAGCTGTTCTTTCTTAAAAGAGGTTCGTGGCGTCATCCTGCGTTCGACTACCGGTTTGACGGCATCGTGTATGCGGTGTTTGTCTCGCTGGGCTTTGCCGGGATCGAAAACGTGCTGTATGTGCTGCAGTACGGACTGAGCGTGGCCGGCCCGCGGGCGGTGTTTTCCATCCCGGGGCACATGGCCTTCGGCGTGTTCATGGGCCTGTACTATTCCGAGGCGAAGGCATTTTTCTGCGTGGGCGATCTGCAGCGCAGCCGCGCAAGGCTCCGGCGGGCGCTGGTCGTGCCGGTACTGCTGCACGGGGCGTATGACTTTTGTTTGAGTGTGAATTCCGGCGCGCTGACGCTGGTGTTCTTCGTGCTGGTGGTGCTGCTGGATGTGCACATGCTGCGCACGGTACGCCGCTGTGCGGCAAACGATGCGCCCATGCCCGGCACGGCCTTCTCCATGTGGAACGGCGGGCCGGACGTCCGGCCCTGAACGGGAAACGGCATAAAAATCGAAACCGCGCCGCGCTTCGTCAAATCGAAGCGCGGCGCGGTTTCCTGTTTGAAGCGATTATTTTATGATCCTGGCATAGGTGCGGGCCGTCAGGGCGAACACCAGTGCGTAGACGGCGGCAAAGGCCAGAAACACCCCCGTCGTGCACCAGAGCGTGAGGCGCGCCTCATGCAGGCCGAACAGCGTCAAAAGCTGCAGCATCAGCCGGTAATCGAAGGCCACGTGCACCGCCGCCACCAACAGCGGCGCGAAGAACACGACGAGGACCTGGCTGTTGATCGACTGGCGCACCATCTGCGGCTCGAGGCCCACCTCCTGCATGATGCGGTATCGCTCGCGGTCCTCGTAGCCCTCGGAGATCTGCTTGTAATAGATGATGAGCACCGCCACCATGATGAACAGCAGCCCCAGAAACAGGCCCAGGAAGAAAAACCCGCCGTTGATGGAAAAATAGTCTGCCGTGAAGGAGGGCTTCGTCTCGACGGTGAAGCGCTCCCAGCTGCCGCAGTCGGTCTGCGCCCAGTCCATGGCCTGCTCCAGCCTGTCCGGCAGCGCGCGCAGCGTGTCTTCATCGGCGTCTGTGTTGAGGAAGGCCTGCCAGATCATCGCTTCGGGGTATCGGTCGGCGGCGCGGTTCGCGGCGGCCTGCGCGTCCCACAGCGTCTGCAGGGCCGCTTCGTTCTCCACTGTGACCCAGACCGGCTGCACAGAGCGCATGAACGCGCTGCCGACGGCGGGCAGCGCCCCTTGCTGTTCGGCGGCGTGCACGGTTACCTCGGTCTGCGTGCCGTCGTCGCTGCCGGCAGCGGGGAAGCGCAGCGTCAGGGGCGCGAGCGTCTCCGGCTTCTGCCCGGTGACGGCAGCATAATCCGCGGCCGTCATCAGGCACAGGTCGACGCAGCTGCCGTCCGGCTTCAGCCGGAGGGTAAAGCCGCCGTCCGTGCGCGCGGCGGTGACGCTCAGATAGCGGCAGGCGCTGACCGGCTCGGCGGACAGTCCCTGTCCGCCGAGTGCGTTTTGCAGCCCGCGCTCGAGCGCGGCGCTGTCAAACGGCGGCTCCTTCTCCGGAGAATACTGCAGCCGCACGGCCGTATTGCCGGGAAACTGCGTTTCCAGCGTCCGCCGCGAGGAGAGATACAGCGACAGGGTGCCCGACACCATCACCAGCACCATCGTCGAGAGGATGCAGATATTGGCCAGCCCCACGGCGTTGCGCCGCATGCGGTAGAGCATGCCGGACAGGCCGATGAAGTGGCGCGTCTGATAGTAAAACCGTTTGTTTTTCCGCAGCGCCCGGAGTACCGCGATGCTCACCGCGGAAAACAGTGCATAGGTGCCGAGGATGACGAGCAGCACCGCCGGAAAATACAGCAGGAACGCGCTGCTGGCCGTGCGCGCAAACAGGGCGACGGCATAGCCTCCGGCCAGACAGAGCGCGCCGCCGATGGCGGCGGGGAGATTGGTTTTCGGCTCACGCTCGCCGGCCGAGCCCTCGCGCAGCAGCTCCATCGGGCTGCGCCGGCCGATGCGCAGCAGGTTCAAAAGCAGGCTTGCAAGCAAAATCGCGCAGAAGAGCGCCGCCGTCATGCGGATGCCGGACCACGAGACGTAAAAGCCGAAGCAGGCGTCGCTGCCCATGATGCGGCACAGCAGCAGCGTTACCAGCTTCTGCAGCAGCAGGCCCAGCAGCAGGCCGCCGCCGACGCCGGCCACGGCCGCGAACACCGTTTCCATGCCGAGCATGCGGGCAATGTGCGCCTTGCCCATGCCGAGTATGTTGTAGAGCGCCAGCTCCCTGCGGCGGCGCTTCATCAGAAAGCTGTTGGTGTAGAGCAGAAAAATGACGGCAAACAGCGCGATGACAACCGTTCCGATGGTCATGAACATCGACAGATACACATACCGCGTCATGACCGGCAGATCGGGCGTGCCGGCCAGCGCCGTCACAATATAAAACGCTGCGGCCGTGCCGGCCAGCGCCAGCAGGTACGGCAGATAAAACTGCCGGTTCCGCACAAGGTTCGACAGGGCGAGGCGGGGGTACAGGCCGGATTTACGCATGACCGTCACCGTCCTGTGCCAGCACCGTCAGCGTGTCGGAAATGCGGGCAAACTGCGTCTCCCGGCTCTCGCTGCCGCGGTAGAGCTGATGGTAAACCTGCCCGTCGCGCAGAAACAGCACGCGCCCGGCGTGACTGGCGGCCTTGACCGAATGCGTGACCATCACGATGGTCTGCCCGCTGCGGTTGATTTCGGCAAACAGCGCCAGCAGCTGGTCGGACGAGCGGGAGTCGAGCGCGCCGGTCGGCTCGTCGGCGAGGAGGAGCGCCGGAGCCGTGATGAGCGCGCGGGCCACGGCGGCACGCTGCTTTTGTCCGCCGGAGACCTCGTAGGGGTATTTCTGCAGCAGGTCGGAAATTTCCAGCTGTGCCGCGATGGGGACAAGCTTTTTCCGCATCGTCTCATAGTTCTCGCCGGCCAGCACCAGCGGCAGAAAAATGTTGTCCTGCAGGGAAAAAGTGTCCAGCAGATTGAAGTCCTGAAACACGAAGCCGAGGTGCGTGCGGCGGAAGGCTGCCCGGTCGCGCTCGCGGATGGCGTTGAGCGAGACGCCGTTGAGCAGCACCTCGCCGGAGGTGGGCCGGTCGAGCGCGGCGAGCAGGTTCAGCAGCGTGGTCTTGCCCGAGCCGGACTCGCCCATGACGGCCACATATTCGCCGGCTTCCACGGAGAAGCTGACGTTTTCCAGCGCCTGCACGGGATTGCCGCCGAAGCGGGTGGTGTAGATTTTCTGCAGGTGCCGTACTTCCAGAAGAGACATGGCATAGCTCCTTTCGGGCCGGCAGTGCGCATCGGAAGAACGCTTTGCCGGACTGTCGCTATGATACCGGACGCGCCGGACGGTCCGCCATCGAATCGGCTTACAGTCCGGCGCGTAATCTTACAGTTTTGTAAGGCGGGCGTCACTCCGCCACGCGTTCGGCGCGGCCGAGCTCCAGCCGCGCCAGCGTGCCGCCGCCGGGGCGGGCGGTCAGGGTCAGCCCGTGGTTCAGCTGCCCGGTCACGCGGCGGCAGAGATACAGGCCGATGCCCGTGGATTTTTTCTCCTGCCGTCCGTTGTAGCCGGTGAAGCCCTTTTCAAACACGCGGGGCAGATCCTCCGGCCGGATGCCGATGCCGTTGTCGGCGATGACAAGCGTGTCTCCCTCGCCGTAGAGTTCGATCGTCCCGCCGGCGGGGGTGTACTTCAGCGCGTTGGAAAGCAGCTGCTCCACCACGAAGCCGAGCCACTTTTCATCCGTCAGCACCGTTTTGCCGGTGGGCCGCAGCGTCAGTGTGATGCGCTTGAGCACAAACTGCCGGGCAAACTTCCGCACCGCGCCGCGCAGCAGCGTGTCCAGCTCGGTCTCGCGCAGGACATAGTCCGTACTGTCGCTGTCCAGACGCAGATAGCCCAGCACCATCTGGACATACTGCTCGATGCGAAACAGCTCCACCTCCAGCTCCGGCCGGGCCGGTTCCGGCCCGGCCTGCAGCAGCAGGCGCGCCGCGGCGATGGGCGTTTTGATCTGATGTGCCCACAGCGTGTAATAATCCGTCAGGTCCTCCAGCCGGTTGCGGCTCTCCGCGGCCAGCTGCGCGCGCTGCGCCTCCAGCGCCTGCAGCAGCGCCTGATAGTCGGCCTCCAGCAGACTGCGCGGCTCCGGCAGCGGCAGCGCCGCCGCGCTTTCGGCCTGCGCCAGCAGCCGCTGCAGCAGCCGGTGCCGCCGGACAAAGCAGACAAAGCCCGCCGCCAGCAGCACAAGCCCCGGCACGAGGCACAGGAGCGAGGCATACCCGACGGCCTCCGCCGGCAGCCCGTACAGCCGGAACACCCCGGCAAACACGCCTGCCGCCGCGGCAAAATACAGCAGCGTCCAGCCTCGCCGCTTCAGATAGGAAAGCAGCAGCTTCATTCGTCTGTCACCTGATAGCCCGCGCCCTTGCGTGTGCGGATAAAGTCCGTCAGCCCGGCAGCCTCCAGCTTGCGCCGCAGGCGCGTGATGTTGACCGACAGCGTGTTTTCGTCGATAAAGCTGTCCGACTCCCACAGCCGGATCATCAGCGCCTCACGACTGACGATCTGCCCCTTGTGTTCCATCAGCAGCTGCAGGATGCGCTCCTCGTTCCGGCTGAGCGACAGCTGCGTCTGACCGACCGTCAGCGTGCCTGCCGCCGCGTCAAGCACCGCGCCGCGGCACTCGAGCAGGTGCGCGGACGGACCGAAGTCGTAGCACCGGCGCAGCAGCGCCTGCACCTTCGCCGAGAGCACCTGCAGGTCAAAGGGCTTGGCCAGCAGATCGTCGCCGCCCAGCTGCATGGCCGTCACCACGTCGGCGCTGTCCGAGGCGGAGGTGAGAAACAAAATGGGTATGTTGGACAGCCGCCGCATCTGGCGGCACCAGTGGTATCCGTTGAAGAAGGGCAGCGAAATGTCCAGCAGCACCAGATGCGGGGAAAAGGCGGCGAATTCCTCCGTTACCCGGTCGAACTGCCGGGCGCAGGCGACGGTGTAGCCCCAGCCCTGCAGGTGCTTCTGCACGGCTCCGGCGATGACCTCGTCGTCCTCCACGATGAAGATGCGGTACATACACGTGCCCCCTTCCTTTTCCGAAAGCGTATCACGCCGCCGCCGGATTGTCAATCGCAGCGGCGGCCGGAAAAAGCCGGAGCGCGGCCTGGAAACAGGCCGCGCTCCGGCGGGTGCGGAATGCGGGAAAACGGATTATTCCGGGCTGTCCGGCAACGTCACAACGGTGGGCGCATAGCCCAGATGCGGCAGAATCCGCTCGGTCACGTCGTGCATGGCGATGCGCAGGGTGGAGGTGTTGCGGCAGGGGTGGCAGCCGAGCCACTCGTCCTGCAGCAGCGCCGCGTCGACCAGAAGATGCACGCGCCGCTCCCGGTCGTTGAGCAGGCCCAGCACGCTGACAGAGCCGGGCTCCAGCCCCAGCAGGGCGCGCATGTGCTCCGGCGAGGCGAAGGACAGCCGCGCCGAGCCGATCTGCGCGGAGAGATATTTGGTCTTGAACGGCTTGCGTCCCGGCATCAGCAGCAGAAAGAATTCGGTTTGCTGCCGGTTGGTGAGAAACAGGTTTTTACAGATGGGCGCGCCCAGCACTGCCTCCACGGCGGCGCAGGCTTCGATGGTGAAGGCGGCCTCGTGGTCGACGCGGCGGTAGGCGACGCCCAGCGCGTCCAGCGCGTCGTAGCAGCGCTCCTCCGCCGGCTCCCGCGGCTGCGCGGGACGGCCTTCGTATAAAACGGGATCGACGGAAACGGACATGGACGGACCTCCGGAGGAAGAATTTGCAGAATGATACCATGAATGCCCGGAAAAGGCAACAGCCGGAAGCAAATCTGCTTCCGGCTGTCATTTGAAAGGAGGATGGGAGTGTCCGGGATTACTGCTGGGCGGCCATTTCCGCCTCGATCTTGGCGTCGACCTTCGTCTTGAGCGGGAGGGTGACGGCAAACACGAGGGAGATGAGGTACATCACCAGGCAGAAGATGAAGGCGGGGACGTAGGAGCCGAAGTGATCCTTGAACCATGCGCCCATGAAGGTGCCGAGGGAGGGGCCGATGCCCATGCAGATGAGGGTGGCCAGGCCCCAGGTACGGCCAAGGCCCGCGCCGCCGAAGACGGAGCCGGCGTAACCGGCGCAGCCGCCCGGCTCGATGCCCCAGTAGGTGGCGAGGAACAGCATGGCAATGCAAACGGGAACGATGCTCTTGGTCAGGCAGAGGAGAACGCCGATCGCGCCGCAGGCCGGTCCGATGATGAGCATCGTCTTGCGGCCCTTGACTTCGTTGCCGAACTTCTTGACGAGCGCGTCGGAGAGCTTGCCGGTCAGCGGCATCATGAACAGGCCGCAGAAGCCGATGACCATGTAGATGTTGGAGGCCTTGCTCAGATCCATGCCCATGTCGGTCTGGAAGAAGCCGACGCACTGGGACCAGACGAGGAACTCCGCCATCATGCAGGAAAGCAGGCAGATGATGTCACACCAGATGGCGTAGGTACCGAAGGCCTCGCGCAGGGTAACGGCGCGCTTGGCCGGGCCGGTCTTTTTCTTGATGGTGTCCAGGCCAAAGGGCTGCGTGCCGTAGTATTCCGGCGTGCGCTTTGCGACGGCGGCGGCCACAATCAGCAGAATGGCCATGATGACGGACAGAACCTTCATGCCGACCTGCCAGCCCATCTGCTGGAGAATGGGCTTGAGCAGGAGGGTGAGGATCAGCTGTGCGCAGGGCGCGCCGGCGAAGGCGATGCCCCACATGGTGCCGTACTTTGCGCCGACGTACCACTTGCGGCAGGAGACGGTGGAGCTGATCCACAGCATGCCTGTGCCGACGCCGGCAAACAGACCGTAGGTGAACAGATACACATAGAAGGAGCTGGGGGAGGTCGGGTTGAGCATCGAGGTGAGGAAGAAGCCGAGGAAGCAGCAGATCGCGCCGATGATGTAGGACGGGCGGCAGCCCTTCTTATCGACCAGGGAGCCGGAGAAAAATGCGGTGATGGCGTAGATGGTCATCATGATGCAGTAGCCGAGAGAGGTCTGGATGGTGGTCCAGCCGGTGTCGGCGATGATGAGCGCCTGCATAACGGAAAAGCTTGAGCGGTAACCAAACAGGCAGAAGACGGCGAGAAACGCGGAAATTACTGTACAGGTACCGAATTTTTTTGCTTGCTGTTCAGAAATTTTCATGAAGTCAGCCTCCAAATTCTCATTCTCAGAACGAATCACAGGGTTGTCCGGGCGGGCCTCCGGAGCGCCGCCGGGACAGCCGTCTGCGGGGAAAGGGGATCGAAGGACGTCCATTCGAGCTGAATGTAGCAAACCGGAGACGGATTTGTTTACTGCAAAGTGCATTACGGTCGCGAATTTTACGCAATTAAAATAATTATTTATAATTATTTTAAAATAAAAAACCGGTCTGCCGGCCATTTGCGTTTTGCACGAAGACGGCTGCCGCCGCGGCGCGTGCTGCAGTGCATTCGACCAATTGCCGGCAAACCAATCAAAATAGTGCGCATGAAAAACTGCCCGAAACGAATTCTCGTTTTTTTGCCTTTTCGCTGCATTTTGCACTATAATTCCGCCACGCGATTTTTTAGCATAGCGTTGAGCTCGGGGCCGGATGACACGTCCGCTCCGCTGCTTCCGGCCGTGCTGCACTTGGCTTGTGCTCCGTCGGCATGGACCGTCAGGCTGAAAAACTGAAACAGGATGGTGTTCCTCATGACGCAAAACGAAAGCTTTGAGCAGCTCACCGGCAACGTATTCAACATCCAGCGCTATTCGACCCACGACGGCCCCGGCATTCGCACCACGGTGTTTCTCAAGGGCTGTCCGCTGCGCTGCTTCTGGTGCCAGAATCCGGAATCGCAGAGCATGAAGCCGCTGCTCATGTTCAAGAAGGACCGCTGCACGCTGTGCGGCCGGTGCATCGCAGCCTGCCCAACCGGAGCCAACGAGATCGTGGAAGGCCAGATGTTTGTCGACCGGGAAAAATGCACGGCCTGCGGCGCCTGCGTGAAGGCGTGCCTTGCCAAGGCGCGCACCGTCGAGGGCAAAAGCATGACGGTTGCCGAGGTGATCGCGGAAGTGAAGAAGGACCGCCTGCTCTATCAGAACTCCGGCGGCGGTATGACGGTCTCCGGCGGCGCATGCGAAATGCAGCCGGACTTCACCGTCGGCCTGATGCGCGCCGCGCACGCCGAGGGCATCCGCACCGCGGCGGAAATGGAAGGCGCGTTTCCCTGGGAGGTCGTCCGGCGGATCGCCGAGCACACCGACTACGTGCTCTATGACCTCAAGTGCATGGACGACAAGCGGCACCGGGCCGGCACGGCGGTGTCCAACGTGCGTATCCTTGAAAACGCAAAAAATCTGGTGGAGATGGGCAAGACCATCAAATTCCGCACGCCGCTGATCCCCGGCTTCAACGACGATCCGGACTCCATCGCGGCCATCGCGCACTTTGTGCGGGATGAGCTGGGCCTCAGCCCGGCCGAGCACCTCGAACTGCTGCCGTACAACAATCTGGGCGAGGAAAAGTATGTGCGGCTCGATTTCGAGGGCGTTCATCCGAAGTATCAGCGTCAGTCTCAGGCGTACATCGACGAGTTGAACGCGCTGCGCTGCTCCATTTAAGCTGTGAACCCCTTCGCCTGTCCCCCCCCGGGCGAAGCTTCAAAAATAAAAACGGAGAAAGGTGACAAAAACATGGCAAAGATCAACTACAAGCCCTTTACCGAAAAGACCCGCGGCGAAACCATCTGGGCGCGCCTGAACCCCCTGCGCTACACCCAGACCATGTCCTTGGCCCGCGCGCAGCTGCTTGCAGACGGCTATGAGGAATACGAAGGCTATTCCTTCTACCGCAAGCGCGGCCTGACCATTGCAAAGATCCTGCGTGAGATCCCCATCTACATCGACGATGACCAGCTGCTGGTCGGCGATTTCAGCGCCAAGCCCATGGGCCCGGAATGGTTCCCCGACCTTGCGGCGACCTGGTTGTCTGACTATGTCGACAAGTACGGCTGGAAGGGCAGCGGCAAGTTCTTCGGCTTTGAAAGCCCCGAGCAGGCCGAGCAGGCCAAGGCCATTGCCTATAAGTTCCGCAACATCGGCGGCAAGGAAATGTGGTATAAGTACCTGGGCAAGGAAGAGTCTGAATACGCCGAGCTGATCGGCGAGCAGAAAGCATGGATTGCCAACACCCTGTCCGAAATCTACGCCGAAAAGGCATGGAACTGCCCCGACATCGCCCGCATCGTCAAGCTCGGCGTCAAGGGCCTGATCGAGTCCATCGACGAGCAGCTGGAGAAGCAGGTCATCCTCACGGATGACGACTACCGCGCCCACGAGTTCTGGCTCGGCATGAAGTACATGCTGCAGGGCGGCGTCGACTACGCGCACCGCTATGCCGCGCTGGCCCGCGAGAAGGCCGAGGCCGAGACCGACGAGCTCCGCAAGGCAGAGCTGCTTGAGATTGCCCGCGTGTGTGACCGCGTGCCTGAGTACCCCGCCGAGACCTTCCAGGAGGCCCTGCAGTCCTTCTTCTTCGGCGTGCTGATGATCTTCTATGATACGCGTACCTACGGCATGGGCCTTGGCCGCGTCGACCAGTTCCTGTACCCGACCTTCCAGCACGACATCGAGACCGGCTACATCGACGAGGAGTATGCCACCCAGCTGCTCGAGTGCTTCCGCTGCAAGATCATGGGCAAGCGCCAGTTCTGGCCCGACCTGATGACCCCGAACCTCAGCTCTGAGTCCCACTTCCACAACGCCATTCTCGGCGGCGTCGATCCTGTCACCGGCCGCGACGCAACCAACCGCCTGTCCTTCCTGTGGCTCGACGCAGCAGAGCGCGTGCATACCCCGCACCCCACGCTCTCCGTGCGCTATCATGCCAACATCGACCCGAAGTTCATGGATCGCGCCATTGAGGTCGCAGCACTCGGCATGGGCTTCCCCGCCTTCATGGGCGACGACACCAGCATCGAGTACCTGCTCAGCCGCGGCTACACCCTGCAGGAGGCCCGCGATTATGCCATCGGCGGCTGCGTGCTGCACGTTGTTCCCGGCAAGAACAGCTCTGTCTGGCCCATCGTTATCAACTGCGGCAAGATGATGGAGTATGCGCTCCGCAACGGCTACGACAACCGTCTGAATATGCAGCTTGGTCCGAAGACCGGTGAGTTTACCGAAATGAAGACTTATGAGGACTTCATCGAGGCCTACAAGGCTCAGTGGACGTACTGGGGCAATATCGCTGCCGACAGCAACCGTCAGTGCCGCATCCAGCACATTGAGTCCTTCCCCGACATCATGATGAGCGCCTTCACCGATGACTGCATCAAGCGCGGCAAGGTTACCAGCCTTGGCGGTGCCGTGCATAACGACAACACCCAGTACATCGTGCCCGTCGGCGTGCAGGATTTCGGCAACGTGGCCTATGTTCTGAAGAACTACATCTTCTGCGAGAATCCCATCTGCTCCCGCGAGACGCTGCTGGCCGCCCTTGACGCCAACTGGGTTGGCTATGAGGATCTGCAGGCACAGCTGGAGAGCCTGCCCAAGTACGGCAACGACATTCCGGAAGTCGACAATCTGGTGGACGAGGGCTATCGTCTGATCCAGGACATCTGGTACAAGATCCCGGCTGCCTTCGGCCACCACTTTGAGGTTGCCCCGCACTCCCTCGGCTTCCACGCCGGCACCGGCGCAAAGACCGGCGCGCTGCCCGACGGCCGCATGGCCTGGACGGCTATGTCCGACGGCGCCGTCTCCCCGAGACAGGGCACCGACCATGAAGGTCCTGCCGCTGTCATCAACTCCTGCGGCTGCGTTGACCACACCGAGCTGTTCGGCGTGCTGTTCAACATGCGCTTCACCCAGGACGCCCTGAAGACCAAGGAAGGCCGCGACCACCTGGCTGCCCTTATCCGTACCTACCTGCACGACTATGGCGGAAAGCACATCCAGTTCAACGTCATCAGCGCCGAGACCATGAAGGACGCAAAGGCCAATCCGGAGAAGTACACCGATCTGATCGTCCGCGTCGCCGGCTACAGCGCCTACTGGACCGACCTGACTACGACCATCCACGACGAGCTGATCCAGCGCACCGAGCAGCACTGGTAATTCCGTTTCCCCCCTGCCGGCGGAGAGGCCTTCCCCGCCTCTCCCCGGCGTGTTTCCGATCTTCAGCGGCGTTCTTCGGGACGCCGCTGAGAAAAAACAATGAATTCCATGACTTTCCCTTGACTTATCGCGCTGTTTTTGGCTATTTATATCATGGGGTGATTAATCGTGGAAAATGGTCATGAAATCTTTCAGCATGATATTTTTCAGTATCTGCCGGAGGGGATCGCGGAGACGCTGCCGACCGTCCGTGTGAATAAAGACACGGTGTTTATCCCTGCCGAGGCGCAGGAGGTCATCGACCTGTATTATATCCTGGACGGAGAGGTCTCCGTTTTTGCCCAGTCGCACAACGGGCGCGAGTTTTTGATCGACACGCTGCCCAGCGGGAATTTCATCGGGAAGTTCTCGCAGATGCGCAATCAGAATTTTTATTGTGAGGTACGGGCCAACTGCGACTGCAGACTGCTCGTGCTCACACGGTATAAGGAGTTCCTGCTCAGCGACAAAAGCTTTGCACTCTATTTTTATATCAAGACCACAGATCGTGTTTATGAAATGTATAAGCTGTCCATGGCCCGCACACTCTACAGCTATGACGAGCTGTTTGCCTACTGGCTGCTGAAGCTGGCTGACGACAAGCGCGTGGTCGCCTGTGAGGATGAGCTCATTCGTCTGAAGATGAATATCAGCGAGCGACAGTTTTTCTACCTGCTCAAGAAGCTCGGCGGTCTCAAACTGATCCGGCGCGCGCGCAACAAGATCCAGCTCCTGGATGAGGACGGACTGCGCGACCTGGCGCAGAACGTATGCGCCTTTATGGACAGCAGCTATTGAGCTTTAATCAGGGTCGTTTCCGCCTGTGTCCAGAAGGCGGCTTCGATAAATACTCCATTCCTCTTAACAGCACAGGGCCTGCTTCGGAATACGCCGGAGCAGGCCCTGTGTTGCCGTGGTATTGGCCCGGAGTGGTATTGTATTTTGCTGCCGGCGTGCTATAATAGACCTGTTATACAAATCGCGGACAGAGCAGGGGGGCGAAAGCATGCGTGATACAAAACGCATGGGCACCGATCTCACACAGGGGAGCATCCCGCGGAGCATGCTGGGCTTTGCCATTCCGTTTATGCTGTCAACGGCGCTGCAGGTGGTCTATTCGCTGGTGGATATGGCCATCGTGGGGCGCTTTGTCGGCAGCCATGCGCTTTCCGGCGTATCCATTGCCAGCCAGGTCATCGTGTTCTTCACGACCTTCTGTGTGGGCTATTCCTTCGGCGGACAGGTCTATATTTCGCAGGCGATCGGGCGCGACCGCCGCGACGTCATTCAGCACGCCGTCGGTACGCTGTTTTCCGTCACGCTGCTGCTGGCCGTGGTATTTACGGCGGTGTGCCTGCTGGTGCGGCATGCGTTTCTGCGCATCCTCCACACGCCGCCGGAGTCGTATGAGATGGCGCTGGAGTACCTCGTCATCTGCGGCGGCGGTCTGGTCTTCAGCTACGGCTACAATCTGGTTTCCTCCATTCTGCGCGGCATGGGAGACTCGAAGCGCCCACTGCTGTTTATCAGCATTGCCACGGTCGTCAACATCGTGCTGGATCTGCTGTTTACCGGCCTGCTGGGCTGGGGCGTGGCCGGCGCGGCATGGGCCACCATCATCGGGCAGGCGTCGTCCTTCCTGTTTGCGCTGGTGTATCTCTATCGGCGGCGCGAGCAGTTCGGCTTTGATTTCCGCCTGAAAAGCTTTGCCGTGGAGAAAAAGGCCCTTACGGAGATGTCAAAGCTCGGGGCGGTGATGGCCATCCAGTATTCGGCGATCTACATTTCCATGATGTTTGTCAACTCCATGGTCAACCGCGAAGGGGTATATGCTTCGGCGGCCTTCGGCGTCGGCATCAAGCTGGACGACCTCATCATCAAGATCAGCCAGGGCTTTCAGGCGGCTGCGCTGGCCATGGTGGGGCAGAGCTATGCCACCGGAGACCATGCGCGGGTGAAAAAGGTGCTGCTGTATGACTGGGGCTTTGTCGCGGCCCTGTATGCCGTATATTTTATATTGTATACCGGCTGCGGCGCGCAAATGTTCGGCCTGTTTACGGATGATGTGCGCGTCATCTCTCTGGCTCCGGTGTACATCCGCGCCATCGTGTGGGGCTATCCGGGCTTCATCATCATGCGCGCAACCAATGCCCTCGTACAGGGCACGGGCAATGCGCGCCTCGGCTTTGTTTCAAGCCTCCTCGACGCGCTCGTGCTGCGCATCGGCCTGTGCTGGTTGTTCGGCGTGGTGCTGCAGATGGGGCTGTACGGTTTCTTCCTCGGGTATGCGCTGGCTGTGTACGGCTCGGCCCTGCCGGGACTGGTGTATTTCCTCAGCGGCCGGTGGAAGCACCGCCGCGTGCTGCTTGACTGAAGCGACGGCCCGCAAAAGAAGACGTTTGCCTCCGCGCAGCGGCCCGTTCCGGTCTGCATGGAGCTCGGGACGCGTGGCATGAGAGCGTCTGAAAAGCCTGCCTGCACCGTTAGGGTGCAGGCAGGCTTTTTGCGTCTGCGGGGAGATAGAACCGGGATTATTGGTTGACATCGGCGTTTCATGCGTATAAAATAGATAAAATAAGGAAATGAACCCTTCAAACAAAAAAGATAAAGGAGTGCTCTGCTATGGAAATTTCCCCTGTGTTTGCCGCCAAGTTCGTTGGCGAAGGTCTGACCTATGATGATGTGCTGCTCGTCCCCGCGGAAAGCTCGGTTTTGCCGGCTGACGTCTCGCTGCGTACCAACCTGACAAAGAAGGTCCATCTGAACATCCCCATCATGAGCGCAGCAATGGACACCGTCACCGAATACCGCATGGCCATTGCCATGGCGCGCGAGGGCGGAATCGGCGTGATCCATAAAAACATGACCATCGACCGTCAGGCAGAGCAGGTCGACCAGGTCAAGCGCTCTGAAAACGGCGTTATCACCAACCCGTTCTACCTCGGCCCGGACAACTCCCTGGGTGAGGCCGACGCGCTGATGGCCAAGTTCCGCATCTCCGGCGTACCCATCGTCGACGAGACGGGCCGGCTCATCGGCATCATCACCAACCGCGACATGAAGTTTGAAGAGGACATGAACCGCCGCATCCGCGAGGTCATGACCAGCGAGGGTCTGGTCACCGCCCGCGAGGGTACGACGCTCAGCGAGGCGCGTGCCATCCTGCATAAGCATAAAATCGAAAAGCTGCCCATCGTGGATGAAAATCTCCATCTCAAGGGCCTGATCACCATTAAGGATATTGAAAAGCGCATCACCTACCCCAACGCCGCCAAGGACGACCGCGGCCGCCTGCTGTGCGCCGCTGCCATCGGTGTGACCAAGGATATGCTCGACCGTGCGGGGATGCTGCTCGACGCGGGCGCGGACGTGCTGGTGCTTGACAGCGCGCACGGACACTCCCACAATATCATGAACGCCGTCTCCCGCCTGAAGGAGCGTTTCCCGGACTGTCAGGTCGTGGCCGGCAATGTGGCCACCGCCGCAGGCACCGAAGCGCTCATCAAGGCCGGCGCCGACTGCGTCAAGGTCGGCATCGGCCCCGGCTCCATCTGCACCACGCGCGTTATCGCCGGCATCGGCGTGCCGCAGCTGACGGCTGTGCTGGAAAGCGCCGCCATGGGCGACAAGTACGGCGTCCCCGTCATCGCCGACGGCGGCATCAAGTATTCCGGAGACATCGTCAAGGCACTGGCCGCCGGCGGCAGCGTGGTCATGCTCGGTTCGCTGCTGGCAGGCTGCGACGAGGCCCCGGGCGAAAATGAGATTTTCCAGGGCCGCCGCTTCAAGGTCTACCGCGGCATGGGCAGCCTCGGCGCGATGGCCAAAGGCTCGAAGGACCGTTACTTCCAGGAGGACAACAAGAAGCTCGTACCCGAAGGCGTCGAGGGCCGTGTGCCTTACCGCGGATCGCTGGCCGACACCGTCTTCCAGATGACCGGCGGCCTGCGCAGCGGTATGGGCTACTGCGGCGCGCCCGATATCGAGACGCTCCGCCGCCGCAGCCAGTTTGTGCGCATCACCGGCGCGGGCCTGCGCGAGAGCCACCCGCACGACATTTCCATCACCAAGGAAGCGCCCAACTACATGAGCTCGCAGGGCTGAGCGCCCGGGAAGGAGAAACACCGTGCAGGAGCCGGCGGCCGTGCTGCGGCAGTGGATCGCAGAGAGCGGGAACATTGTGTTTTTCGGCGGGGCCGGCGTGTCGACGGAAAGCGGCATCCCGGACTTCCGCAGCGTGGACGGGCTGTACCGCCAGACGTGGAGCCATCCGCCGGAGGTTATGCTCAGCCACACGTTTTTCGAGACCCATACGGAAGAATTTTTCGATTTTTACCGCAGAAAGCTCCTGTTTCCGGACGCGCGCCCCAATGCGGCGCACCTGCGTCTGGCGGAACTGGAGCGGGAGGGCAGGCTGCGGGCCGTCGTGACGCAGAACATCGACGGCCTGCACCAGCAGGCGGGCAGCCGCAATGTGCTCGAGCTGCACGGCAGCGTGCACCGGGCATACTGCGCCGCCTGCGGCAGGGCGCACCCGGCCTCGGCAATCAACGCCGGGACGGGCGTGCCCCGCTGTGCCTGCGGCGGCGTCATCCGGCCGGACGTGGTGCTGTATGAGGAGGCGCTTGACGACGATACGGTCGAGCGTGCCGTGCGCGCCATTGAGGCGGCGGAGGTGCTTCTGGTGGCCGGCACCTCGCTGGCGGTGTTTCCGGCGGCGGGCCTGCTCAATTACTACCGCGGCAGAAGGCTGGCGCTCATCAATCTGAGCGAAACCGCATACGATCATCAGGCGGACCTGGTGATTCATGAAAAAATCGGCGAGGTCATGAAACAGGTATGAAACAGCAGCGTACCGACGTGCTCGGCGTCGGCTTCAACGATCTGACCATGGAGCAGGCGGTCGACTGGGCCATGGAGCAAATGCAGCGGCATGCGGCCGCACGCGTGGTCACGCCCAATCCCGAGATCGTCATGCTTTGCCGCAGAAATCCTGCGGCGGCCGCGGCGGTCAACAGCGCAGAGCTTGTCCTGCCGGACGGCGTGGGCGTGCTGTATGGCGCGCGCATTCTGGGCAGGCCCATCGCAAACCGCCTGCCCGGCATTGATTTTGCCTCGGCCCTGATGGCGCGCATGGCGCAGCAGAACATGCGCGTGTTCCTGCTGGGGGCAAAGCCCGGCGTGGCCGAGGCCGCGGCAAAGCGGCTGGAGGCGCAGTTTCCGGGCTTGACCGTCGCCGGCGTGAACGACGGATATTTCAAAGAGGATGCGCCCGTGATCGAAAAGATCAACGCCGCGCGCCCGGACTTTCTCCTGGTGTGCCTCGGCGCGCCGAAGCAGGAGCTGTGGATGCAGCAGTATGCCGCGCAGCTGGACGTGGGCCTGATGGCCGGCCTGGGCGGCGCGATGGACGTGTTTGCCGGCAATGTCCGGCGCGCGCCGGCCTTCTGGCGCAGGGCGGGTCTGGAATGGTTCTACCGTCTGTGCTCCGACCCGCGGCGCATCGGACGCATGATGCAGATCCCCAAATTCCTGCTGGTCGTGTTTGCAGAAAGGCGGAAGCAATGAAGGGAACGCTCATTGTCCTCGAGGGCATCGACGGCTCCGGCAAGTCCACCCAGTACCGCCGCCTGTGCCAGCACATGACGGCGCTGGGAAAGCCCTTCCACAGCGTGGTTTTTCCGCGTTACGATCAGGACAGCAGCGCGCTGGTGCGCCTGTATCTGTCCGGCGCGTTCGGCACGAAGCCGGACGACGTCAACGCCTATGCCGCTTCCGCGTTTTATGCGGTGGACCGCTTTGCGTCCTACCGTCTGGACTGGAAGCCGGCCTATGAAGCCGGCGGTCTGATTCTGGCCGACCGGTACACCACCTCCAACGCCTGTCATCAAGGCTCCAAGCTGCCCGATTCCGAGCTGCCGGCCTATTTTGACTGGCTTTACGATTTTGAATATCACCGTCTGGAACTTCCGCGCCCGGATCTCGTCTTATATCTGGACGTCGAGCTGGACGTGGCGCTGGCTCAGATGGCCGAGCGCCGGCGTGCCGGCGGAGGGACCGGCGATATCCATGAAAAGGACGCGGCCTATTTGGGCCAGTGTCTGCGTGCCGGCCGGCGGGCCGCCGCGCATTACGGATGGACGCGCATTGCCTGCCTGCGGGACGGGAAAATGCGTGACATTGAAGACATCCATGAAGAAATCTTTTCCCACGTTCTGCTTGCGACGGGCGCGTAGCACAGTCACGCGGCAAAATGCCCGGGGAGTCCCCGGGCATCGTGCGCGCTTACTGGTTGGATCGGGCCGTCATGAGGCGGCCGCAGCATGCTGCCTCAGCCGCCTATGTGCGCGGCCGGTTGTGTCCGGCCGCAGGACGGAGCCTCAGCAGCAGTTGTTGTTGCAGCAGTTGTTGTCGCAGCAGTTGTTACCGCAGTTGTTACCGCAGCCGCCGCAGCCCCACAGCAGGATAATGAGAATGATGATCCAGAAGCAGCCGTTGTTGCCGTTACCACAAAACATGTTAAATTGTCCTTTCTCCGTGCCAAAGCAAATTTTGCGCGGCTGAGGGAGCACGGCATCCCCCGGCGCGGAGCTGTCAAAGCGTATGTACGGGGCGCGGAGCGCCGCCGTCGAGCCATACTATGCCCGGAGGTGCCGGAGCGTTCCTTAACGCGATCGAGCGGGTGCAGCCGGGCTGCGCATCAACGATCAGGAGATTTACTATGTCCGACAACTACGATATCGACAAACTGTTGGAGGAACTGTTCCCCGAGGGGATCGAGGCAGCCTTTGCCGACCTGGAGGAGACAGAGCAGGACAAAGCGCCTGCGTCGCCCTCCCCGGCGCGGGCAAAACCGCTGCAGCCGGAGACGCCGCGCGCGGCAGCCGGTCGTGCGCCGGTACAGCCACGGGCTGCAGAGCCGCGCGCCGCAGCGCCGCGTCCGGCCAAGCCGCGCACGCCGCAGGCCCCGCGCCCGGCCGAGCCGCAGGCTGTACAGCCTGCGCCCTCCGGGCGGCAGGCAGAGCCGCAGGAGGCGCCGGCGCAGCCGGAGGAGCGATCCGCTCCGCCGGTCCGGCAGCCGGAGCAGGAGACCGTGCCGCCCGCCGAAGACACTCCGTCTGCGGAGGAGACGAAGGCGGTTTCCGCGCCTGCCGGTGCGAATACCGGCCGGGTCACCACCGGGCACACGGGGCTGGTGAAGCTGTTTCACCATGCCGACAGTCACGCCGAAAAGAAGGGCAGACCGCTGGACGAGTATGTCCGTCTGCGGGATGAGAAGGAGCTGGGCGACGAGCTGGAGGAGCGTGATTTCCGCCCCATCCGGCAGCGCAGGGACGGCCGTACGGGTCTGCTGGGCGGATTTATGTACGCCGCTTTCGTCATCTGCCTGAGCGTGATCCTCGCATGCGCGGCGTGGATGGCCGCCAGCGACGTGCTGGCTCTCAACAAGGATGACGTCAGCGCCTTTATTACGCTGCCGGAGGAGATCTTCCACGACAAGCAGGTCGACGTTTATGACGCCGACGGCCAGGTCACCGGCACGAAAACCGTGCAGGCGGCGGACATGTCGCGCGTGGCCTCGCTTCTTAAGGACGCCGGTATCATCCAGTATAAGGGCCTGTTCGAGCTGTACGCCGGCATTTCCGACGCCGACGTCAAGGTCGATCCCGGCACCTATGAGCTGACCACGGATTATGACTACCGTGCGCTGGTCAAGAAAATGACCATCGGCTCTGAGGCCATGCTCACCACAAAGATCACCTTCCCCGAGGGTCTGTCGATCGACCAGATCTTCCAGAAGCTCGAGGACAACCGGATCTGCTCCGTCGAGGATTTGCAAGAGACCGCGGCCAACTACAATTACAGCTACAGCTTCCTGGAGGATGTGCCCGAGCAGGGCGACGTGCACCGGCTCGAGGGCTTCCTCTTCCCGGATACCTATGAGTTTTATCAGGGCGAGCAGGCCTCCAGCGCAATCAACCGGTTCCTGCGCAACTTCCACTACAAGCTGACGGCGGACATGCTCACGCAGGCGAAGGATCTCAATCTGACGCTGCGCGAGGTCGTCACTGTCGCATCCATGATCGAGAAGGAGGCGGCAAACGACGAGGAGCGCGCGGCGATCGCCGCTGTCATCTACAACCGTATGCGCGCCGGTATGCCGTTGCAGATTGACGCGACGGTGCTTTACGCGCTGGGCGACTGGTCTGCCACGATCGATGCAGACGCGCTGGCCTACAACAGCCCGTACAACACCTATCTGTTCTCCGGACTGCCTGCCGGCCCCATCTGCAACCCCGGCATGGCCTCCATCCGCGCGGCGCTGCAGCCGGCCAGGAGCGACAACCTCTATTACGCGCTGGACACCGCCACCGGAACGCATCGCTTCTTCAACAACTACAATGAATTTGCAGCCTTCACGGCTACCCAGGATTACGGTTGACGCTGTGAAGCCCGCCGATCAGAAGAGAAAAAACGATAAGGGGATATGATATGATCCGACTGTATAACGCCCGCCTGCTGACGATGGACGGCGGGGTGGCCGTCACCGATGGGGAGGTCTGGACCGAGGGCAGCACCATTGCCTACGTCGGCCCGGCCCGTGCGGACATGCCTGCCTTTGAGCGGCAGATCGACCTGCGGGGCGATCTGCTCATGCCCGGCCTGAAAAATGCTCACGCACACTCTGCCATGACGTTTCTGCGCAATCGCGCCGACGACCTTCCGCTGCAGGAGTGGCTGTTCGGCCGCGTCATCCCGCTGGAGGGCAAGCTCAATCCCGACTATATCCGCATCTTCACGCGGCTGGCCATCCTTGAATACCTGGCCGGCGGCACCACAGCTTGCTTTGACATGTATTACCACCGGCAGGCCTTTGCCGAGGCGTGCAGGGAGCTGGGCTTCCGCGCGGTGATCTGCTGCGGCATCGACGCCGGCGAGGAGAGCTGGCCCGGGCTCGAGCGCGACTATGAGCACTTCAACCGCTTCGACCCGCTGATTTCCTGCCAGCTCGGCTTCCACGCCGAATACACCGGCAGCGTGCCCATGCTCGACTACATTGCCGACGCGGCCCGCCGTTATCATGCGCCGGTCTTCTCCCACAACTCCGAGACCCGCGCGGAGGTCGCCGGCTGCATCGAGCGCCACGGCATGACGCCCACGGCGCTGTTTGAGAGCCGCGGTGTGTTCGAGTATGGCGGCGGCGGCTTCCACTGCACCTATATGACCGACGAGGACATCGACATTTTCGTTCGACGCGGCCTGTGGGCCGTGTCGAACCCGGCGGCCAACCTCAAGCTGGCCAGCGGCATCGCTCCGCTCACAAAGATGAAGCAGGCCGGCGTGAACCTCGCGCTCGGCACCGACGGCGCTGCCGGCAACAACGCGCTCGATCTCTTCCGCGAGATGTTCCTGGCCGCCGCGCTGCAGAAGGTGGCGGAGGACGACGCCTCCGCCTTCCCGGCTGCGTCCGTGCTGGAGATGGCCGCGGTGGGCAGCGCGCGTGCGATGGGCCTCAATCAGTGCGACGCCATTGCCGTCGGCAAGCAGGCAGACCTCATTGTCGTCGACCTGCACAAGCCGAACATGCGCCCGCAAAGCAGCATTCCGGCCGCGCTGGTGTATTCCTGCAGCAGCGCCAACGTCCGCATGACCATGATCGCGGGCAGGATCCTCTATGAGGACGGAGAATACCGCATCGGGATCGATCCCGGGCAGATCTGTGCCGAGGCCGAGCAGGCCGCAAAGGAAATCGCAGGCTGAACCGCATCCGCCGCGAAACAGACGCGCTGCGCCGCGGGCGGGGAGCTTGTTCCACGAAGGAAGCGTATATGATCGAACATTCCACAGAACACACCAGAGAACGGGCCGTCCTGGCTGGCCTTTCCGCCCCGGCCATGGAGCCGGACGAGCGCAGCGACGAGACCAGCATGGCCGAGCTTGCCGCGCTGCTGGAGACCGCCGGGGGACAGGCCGTGGCGGTGACGCTGCAGCAGCGCGACGCGCCGGACCCGCGCAGCTTTCTCGGCGCAGGCAAGGTGCGCGAGCTCAAGAGCCTCATCGAGGCCAACGAGTGTACGCTGGCCGTGTTTGACAACGAGCTGTCGCCCTCGCAGGCGCGTGTGCTCGAGGCGGAGCTGGGCGTGCGTGTGCTCGACCGCTCCGGCCTGATCCTGGACATTTTTGCCAGCCGTGCGGCCACCCATGAGGGGCGGCTGCAGGTGGCGCTGGCACAGTATAAATATCTGCTGCCGCGGCTGACCGGCATGTGGACGCACCTGGTGCGCCAGACGGCGGCCGGCGGCTCCTCGCCCATCGGCACGCGTGGCCCGGGCGAGACTCAGCTGGAGACCGACCGGCGGCACATCCGCCGCCGCATCCAGAAGCTGGAGGCCGAGCTGGAGCAGGTGCGCCGTGTGCGCGCCACGCAGCGCCGCCGCCGCGAGAAAAACGCGATGCCTGTCATCGCGCTGGTGGGCTACACCAATGTGGGCAAGAGCACGCTGCTCAACCGGCTGACCGACTCGGACATCCACACCGGAGACCGTCTGTTCGACACACTGGACACCACCACGCGCCGCCTGACGCTGCCGCAGGGCGGGCAAGCGCTGCTGTCGGATACGGTCGGCTTCATCCGCAAGCTGCCGACGCATCTGATCGAGGCCTTCAAGGCCACGCTGGAGGAGCTGACGTATGCCGACGTGCTGCTGCACGTCATTGACGCCTCCAACCCGGACTGGGAGCGGCAGGCCGCTGTGGCAGACGCGCTGATCCTGCAGCTGGCCGGACCGCAGACGCCGTGCCTGCGTGTTTACAACAAATGTGACCGCTGCGCAGGCGAGCTGCCGCGCGACCGCGGCGGCGTGCACATCTCCGCCGCGACCGGCGAGGGCGTGCCGGCCCTGCTGCAGGCCATCGAGCAGGCCCTCGGGCGCGACCGCCGCGAGGTGACGCTGCTGCTGCCGTATGCGCAGGCGGGCCTGATTGACCGGCTGCGCCGCGAGGCGAGTCTGCGCGCGCTCGACTATGAGCCGGAGCACATCCGCGTGCGCGCCGTGGTCGGGCCGGAGCTCTACAGCGGCGTTAAGCAATATCTCAGCCGCGAGGAGGCCTGAGGGCGTCCGAATGACGGCAGAAGGGAACACACATGGCCAGCTATCTTGTACCCGCCGGCTACGGCGAGGCGGAGTATATCGACAAAAAATCCCGCTTCATCGGCCGGGTCTGGCCGGTGGCGGACGAGCGCGAGGCGCAGGCGCGCATTGAGGAAATGCGCCGCCGCTTTGCCGACGCGACGCACAACGTCTATGCGTATCTGCTGCGCGACGGCGGCGTGATGCGCTTTTCCGATGACGGAGAGCCGGGCGGTACATCCGGCATGCCGACGCTCAACGTGTTCCGCTCCGAGGGCGTGACAGACGTCTGCTGCGTCGTCACACGCTATTTCGGCGGCATTCTGCTGGGCAGCGGGGGCCTTGTGCGCGCCTATTCCAGCACGGCGAAGCTTGCGCTGGATGCGGCCGGCATTGCGGAGATGAAGCCGTGGACGCGCCTGCGCATCACCTGTGCCTATCGGCTGTACGAGCGCGTGCAGCGTCTGGCCGGGCAGCAGGACGGCGTGACGGAAAGCGCGGATTTCGGCGAAAAGGTCAGCCTGACGCTGCTGCTGCGCGAGGAGCTTGTTGCGGCCTTTTCCGCACAGCTGCGCGACCTCTCCGGCGGCATGGCCGCCGTGGAGACGCTGGGGCAGTGCTTCCGCGGCGTACCGCTGGCGCGGAAATGACCGCACGGCGGTGCGTTTCGAAAAAAACTCATCAAAACAGCAGGGAAAACCGATTTTCTGTCGTATAAGAAGTATCGTAGGGGAGTTTGCTCCTCCACGATACTTTGCCTTTGGAGGTGAAGCATATGTCCTGCCCGAGAGAGCGCAGAGAGCAGGCCGAGGCAGTTCTGATCGGTCCGCGCGGTGTGCGCGCGCAGGATTCCCGCGGTCGTCTGCATCCGGAGGAACCTTGCCCGGTGCGCACCTGCTTTCAGCGGGACGTGGACCGCATCACCCACTGTAAGGCATTCCGCCGGCTCAAGCACAAAACGCAGGTGTTTCTGCAGCCGGAGGGAGATCACTACCGCACGCGCCTGACGCATACGTTGGAGGTGGCGCGCCTGGCGCGCACCGTGGCGCGTGCGCTGGAGCTGAATGAAGACCTCACCGAGGCCATCGCCATCGGCCACGATCTGGGGCACACGCCGTTTGGACACGCCGGTGAGCGCGCGCTCAACTGCCTGCATCCGGGCGGCTTCCGCCACTACGAGCAGAGCCTGCGCGTGGTGGACGTGCTCGAGCGCGACGGACGGGGATTGAACCTCTGCTATGAAACGCGCATGGGCATTCTCAACCATACCCACGGCGCGCCGGACGATACGGCCGAGGCCGTCGCCGTGCGCCTGTGCGACCAGGTGGCGTATCTCAATCACGATCTGGACGACGCGGTGCGCGCCGGCATCCTGCGTGTGGAGGATGTGCCGGACTTCATCCGCGCGCGTGTGGGAGACCGCAGCAGCCGCCGGATCGACAGCTTCGTGCAGGATATCGTGACCTACGGGGCGGAAAGCGGCCGCGTGTGGGTCTCGCCGGAGATGGAGCCGGTGTTCACCGGCCTGCGCGAGTTTATGTATGAAAACGTTTACCGCAATCCCGTCGCCAAGGGAGAGGAGAGCAAGGTCGACGGCATTCTGGAAGGGATTTATCAATATTATATCAAGCACACAAAACGGCTGCCTGAGGAGTTTCAGGCCATCGCCTGCGAGGAGGGCGTGCACCGGGCGGTGTGCGACTATGTGGCCGGCATGACGGACAAATATGCCGTGGCCCTGTACGGAGACATTTTCATTCCGGCCTCGTGGCAGGTGAAATAAGCCGCGGTCGGAGCGGGAAAGGGGGGAAACGATGGCATTTCCGGACAGCTTTCTGCAGGAGCTTTCCGAGCGCAGCGACATTGTCGACGTTGTGTCGGGCTATGTGCGTCTGGGAAAGCGCAGCGGCGCAAACCTCTTCGGCCTGTGTCCGTTTCACAGCGAGAAAACGCCGTCGTTTGCCGTCAACCCGGAAAAACAGATCTATCACTGCTTCGGCTGCGGAAAGGGCGGCTCGGTCTTCAACTTCATTATGGAGATGGAGCATCTGTCCTTCCGGGACGCCGTGGCGTTTCTGGCCCGGCGTGCGGGCATGGAGCTTCCCGAGGAGCAGCAGGACGAGACCGCGCGCATACGCCAGCGTCTCTACGCGCTCAACCGTGAGGCTGCCCGCTGGTTTTACGACCGGCTCGTCTCGCCCGCCGGTCAGCCGGGGCGGGCGTATCTGACAAAGCGCGGCATCTCGCCGCCCATTGCCCGCAGCTTCGGTCTCGGGTATGCGCCGGACGCCTGGGGCGAGCTGCTTGAGACGCTTACAGGGCGGGGATACTCCACCGCGGAGCTGCTGCAGGCGGGACTGATTAAAAGCGGGCGCAGCGGCGGGCACTACGATGTGTTCCGCAACCGCCTGATGTTTCCGGTCATCGACGTGCGCGGCAACGTGGTGGCCTTTTCCGGACGTCTCCTGGACGGGGAGGGGCCGAAATACCTCAACAGCCCGGAAACGCCGGTCTTTTCCAAAAGCCGCAACCTGTTTGGCCTGAATCTGGCTAAAAAATCAAAAAGCGGGTATATCCTGCTTGTGGAGGGCAACATCGACGTGGTCAGCCTGCATCAGGCGGGCTTCGACAGCGCGGTGGCCTCGCTGGGCACGTCGCTCACACCGGAGCAGGCGCGCCTGCTCACCCGGTATACGAGCGAGGTGATCCTTGCATACGACGCCGACGCCGCCGGGCAGAAGGCGTCCTCGCGCGCCATCGGCATTCTGGAGCGGTTGGATCTCAAAGTGCGGGTGCTGACGATTCCGGGGGCAAAGGATCCGGATGAGTTTCTCAAAACCCGTGGAGCGGACGCCTTCCGTGCGCTGCTGGACAAATCGGAGGATCGCATGGATTACCGGCTGCGCGCCATCACCGAAAAGTACGACCGGGAGACGGACGAGGGCCGCGTGGCCTTCGTGCGCGAGGCGACCGGTATGGTCGCTGGGCTGCCCAGCCCGGTGGAGCGGGAGATTTATGCAGCCCGCGTGGCGGAGCTGGCCGGCGTGCGTGCGGAAACGGTGCTGCAGGAGGCGGAGCGTTTGCGCAAGCGTCGTACCGTGCAGGCCCGGCGCGACTATGAGCGCCAAACGCTGCAGCCGGTCCGTCAGGCGCAGCCGGAGCCGCGCAGCATCCGGTATGAGAATCCGCGCTCGGCTGTCGCCGAGGAGGGGCTGATCCGGCTGCTGTACCTCGACCCGGGCCTGTTCTCCGGCATGGAGGAGCCGCCGCCGGAGCTGTTTTCCAGCCCGGTGCTGGAGCGGCTGTTCCGGCAGATCAAGCGGCAGGCGGACGCCGGCAGCGTCATCTCGCTGGCGGCGCTGGGCGAGCAGTTCACCTCGGACGAGATGAGCCTGCTCACCGGCATCCTGCAGGAGCCGGCGGACCTGCAGAACGGGAAAAAGGCGATCGCCGATTACATAACCACCATGCGCCGCGAGGCGGCAAAACGCACCGCAGGGCAGAGCTATGCCGAACGGGCGCGGGAAATTGCAGCGGAAAAAAGAAAGAATACAGGATATACGAATGGGAGATAACGGGTATGGACGACAAGCTGCTGGAAACAATGAGTGAAAAAGAGCTGAAGCAGGTGGCTGACCAGCTTCTGACCGAGGCCGACGGCGCAGCCCAAAAGGCGGCGTCCCGGCGCCCGGCAAAAAAGCCGCACGCCGCGGTGAAGACCGCCGCGCCTGCCGCACACGGGGAAAAGAGCAAAACTGCCGAGGAAAACGGCGAGCCGGTTCGGGAGAAGACGACGGAGGAGGTGCTCAACGAGCTGATCGAGAAGGGCAAGAAAAGCGGAAAGCTTACCTCCAAGGAGTTGTCCGACGCGCTCGATGAGGTGACGCTGGAGTCCGATGAGCTGGATAAGCTCTACGAAAAGCTCGACAACCTCGGCATTGAGATCGCCGTCGAGGAGCTGGTGGCTCCGCTGGATGACATGCTGCCGGCCATCGAGGAGCTCGAGAGCATCCAGGAGGTCACCGAGGAGGAGCTGAACGAAACCGAGACGCTGGTGGACACCTTTTCCACCGACGACCCCGTTCGCATGTACCTCAAGGAAATCGGCAAGGTGAACCTGCTGACGGCTGACGAGGAAAAGGAGCTGGCCATCCGCATGGCCGCCGGCGACGAGGAGGCCAAACGCCGCATGGCCGAGGCGAATCTGCGTCTGGTCGTGTCCATTGCAAAGCGCTATGTCGGCCGCGGCATGCTGTTTCTCGATCTGATCCAGGAGGGCAACCTCGGCCTCATCAAGGCCGTGGAGAAGTTCGACTATACCAAGGGCTATAAGTTTTCCACCTACGCCACGTGGTGGATCCGCCAGGCCATCACCCGCGCCATCGCCGACCAGGCCCGAACCATCCGCATCCCGGTGCACATGGTCGAGACGATCAACAAGGTCATTCGCGTCTCCCGCCAGCTGCTGCAGGAGCTGGGCCACGATCCTTCCGCCGAGGAGATCGCGGACGAAATGGGAATGCCCGTCGAGAAGGTGCGCGACATTCTGAAGATCGCACAGGAGCCGGTCTCTCTCGAAACGCCGATCGGCGAGGAGGAGGACAGCCACCTGGGCGACTTCATCGAGGACGAGGGCGCGTCTGAGCCGTCCGAGGCGGCCAGCTTTTCCCTGCTGCGTGAGCAGCTGGTGGAGGTGCTCAACACGCTCACGCCGCGCGAGAAGAAGGTGCTCGAGCTGCGCTTCGGCCTGGAGGACGGCAGAACGCGCACGCTGGAGGAGGTTGGCAAGGAGTTCAACGTCACGCGCGAGCGCATCCGCCAGATCGAGGCCAAGGCGCTGCGCAAGCTGCGTCACCCCTCCCGCAGCAAGAAGCTCAGAGACTTCCTCAACTGAGCCAAGCCCGGATAAACAAACGCCCCGCCGCAGTCTGAAGCAAGACTGCGGCGGGGCGTTTTGTATGGATTTACAGCAGCGCATCCTGCGCGACGGGCTGCCTGTCGCGGTCGCCGGCGGAGAGACTGCCCGGAAGCAGCAGCAGTGTGAAGGCGACGATACTCCCAGCGCCGGCACACAGCGGCAGCACTGCGCCGCGACAGACGGCGGAGAGGGCCGGCGCGCCGGCTGCCAGCGTGACGCATCCGGCCAGCACCGGCGCAGTGAGCGCTTCCAGCGTGCGCCGCGCGGTCTCGCGGACGGTGCAGGCGTGCCGGAAGCGCTGCCGGCAGCGTGCGGCGGCAAAACAGGCGGCTGATGCCGTACACAGCAGCAGGGCGGCGGTTGTCAGCGCAGTGAGACCCGGCGCGCCGCACAGTACGGAAGCGGCGGCGGGGGCGCACAGCACGCCCGTCGCGCATACGGCCAGCGCCAGCGCCGGCAGGATGCGCCGCAGCAGCAAAAGCCCCAGCACGGCCAGTCCCGCCGGCAGCAGCACGGCGGCGCGGGGCAGCGTGTCGGACAGTGCCTGCTGTGTTTCGGCTGCCTCTGCAGCCGGACCGCCGAGCAGCGCCTGACACCCGGCGTCCTTCAGCGCGCCGGACAGCGCGGAGACGATCTCTGACGCACGGCCCGTGACACGGTAGGACAGGCAGGCCCGGTGCGGCCCGACCGGCCAGTCCGGTAGAGCGTCCCGTTCGGCGGCCTGCTGCTGCAGCAGGGCCTGCAGGGCGGCTTCGGCCGCGGCCTGGCGGGCTGCGCCGCGCTGCTCGGCCAGTGCGTTGCGCACGGCGTAGCGCAGCACATTGTAGCGGTAGAGGGCCCCGGTGTCGGGATCGACATCATAATAGTCGAACATGGCCTGCACGGTTTTTGCGTCAAAGAGCGGATCAAGCGCCGCAATGTCGCTGCGGCTCAGACGGTCGTAGGCGGTGAGCATGGCGTGATAGTCGTCGCAGGAGGACAGCAGACGCTGCTGCTCATATTGCCAGGTGACGATGCGCCGGCCGCTGAGCTTCTGCCGTCCGCTGCCGGCGGCGGAAAAGAGCGCTTCGGCCTGCGTCTGTGTCATACGGAAGGCGGCGGCTGCCTGCGGAACGGTATACAGGTCGGTAAAGCGCCGCGTGCCTTTCCAGGCGTCGGACAGCGCTTCGGCCTTCGCCGCGCCGCAGCGGACATAGAACTCGGAGGAGACGGCGTAGGACAGTACGTCATCGAGCGGCAGCGCTGTGTCTGCCTCTGCGTCCAGCTCGCTCCAGAGCAGCATGGCGGTTTCCTGCTCGACGCCGCAGCGCACGGCAAATTCGTGCGCAGTGCACACCTCCGGCTCCGGTGCGGCGGGCAGGGGAGCCAGCGGCCCGGCCGGTGTCAGCGCGCCTGCCGACAGCGTCTGCGCAGCGTCGGATGCTGCCTGCGCCTGGTCGGGCGGAACCAGCACGGCCAGCAGCAGGCCGTCCGCTGCCTCGGCCTGTACCGGCAGGCGCAGCGCCTGCCACAGTGCGGCGGCGCACAGCGCGAGCGCCAGCAGCGGAAGCAGGATGCGCCGCCGTGCGGCGCACCGCGCCAGCGTCCGCCCCTCCGGGATCAGGGGTCGGTGACGTAGCGCGCGCAGCGCCGGCTCCAGGAGCATTGCCAGCGCCGGCAAAAGCAATACGGCGCACAGCCCCGCGGATACCATGCCGGCCAGCAGCGCCCAGCCGAGCGCCTGCGCGGCGGTAAAGGGGAGCCATACCAGCGCTGCACAGAGCGCTGCCGCAGGAAGCAGGCCCGGCAGGGCTGCGCCGAGCAGCGGGGTGAGCGTCTGCTCCATGGCCGGACGCCGGCCCTGCAGCGCGCAGGCCTGCACGAACCGGCGCAGCAGCGCCGCCGACCAGCCGCTGAGCAGCGCCGCCTGCAGCACGAGCGCGGCGCACAGCGCGCCGGCCGTTTTCGGAACCGGAAGCAGCGCCATCGCTCCGGCGCTGATGCACGCCGACACAGCCAGCCCTGGCAGCAGCACGGCGGGGTCGGCCCATGAGCGCCCGGCCAGTGCCGAGCACAGCAGTGCGGCCAGCGTCAGCGTGAGCAGTGCGCTGCGCGGCAGGCGAAAGGGCTGCGCTGCGGCGGGCGCGTCCGTTTCCGGCAGGGGTATGCCGAACTCTGCTTCGAACACGGCGGCTGCGTGCGATGCAGCGCCGCCGGCTGTGGCTGCGGCGTCCGTACACGTCAGTCCGGACGCCAGATACAGCCCCAGTGCTGCGCACAGCAAATATAAAACGGGCAAAAGCCAACGGGCCTTCACCATCAACCCAACAAAACGCTTCATATTGCGCCTCCCGTCGTGTTCCGATTATACCAGATTTTTCCGCCGCCGCAAGCGCTTCGCCGAAACAGGACACAATTCGCGCGAAAGGCGGAAAAAACGAGCCTTCCGCGTGCTGCGGAAGGCTCGTTTTTTACAATGCTTCAAAGGGATGCGAAGGCGTCAGACGCGGGCCTCCGCCTCGCTTTCGGCGCGAATGGCGGCAAGCCTTGCCTCATGCCGCTTCTCACGCCGGTCGCGGCGGCGCTGGATACGCCGGTCGATGACGGTGTAGAAGATCGGAGTGAAGAACAGCGTCGTCACGGTGGAGATGGTCATGCCGAAGATCATGACGATGCCCATGCCCTGGGTCATCTCCGCACCGTCGCCAATGCCCAGCGCCATCGGGATGATGGCGAGAATGGTGGTCAGTGCAGTCATCAGAACGGGACGCACGCGGCGCGGGCAGGCGGCCAGAATGGCCGTCTCGCGGTCCTCGCCGCGGCTGCGGCGGATGTTGATGTAGTCCACCAGCACGATGCAGGAGTTTACAACCGTACCGGCCAGCATGATCAGACCGAAGATGGATACCATGGTGATGTCCTGCCTGGTGACCGGCAGGCCAAACAGCGCGCCGGTGAAGGCGATGGGCAGGATCATCATGATGATGACCGGCATCGTGAAGGACTCAAACTGGGAGGCCAGCACGAAGTAGACCAGGCCGACGGCGACGAGCAGCGCCTTGCCGAGCGCGGTGAAGTTCTCGGCCATATCCTCGCTGGCGCCGCCGATCTCAGCGTAGTAGCCCTCGGGGAAGTCATAGCTGTCGAGAATGGCGTTGATCTGCTTGGTGATCTTGCCGACGGTGCCGGAGATGGTGTCGCCGGAGATGGTGACGGTGCGGGCCTGGTTGGTACGGGTGATGGACTGGGGCGCCAGCTCCACACGGACGTCGGCCACCAGAGACAGCGGCACGCTGCCGCCGGCGGGGGAATTGATGGACATGGATTTGAGCGCGTCCAGGCTGGTGGAGGAGATCTCGCTGCCCTTGACCATGACGTCCGTCTCCGAGCCGTCCATCATGATGGTGGTGGCGGTGGCGCCGGTCAGCTCGGTGCGGACGGCTGCGCCGATCGTGGCTGCGGTCAGACCGTAGCGGGCGGCGACGCTGCGATTGATGGTGATGTTGACCTGTGCGACCTGATCCTCCAGCGTGCTGGACAGTTCTGCGCAGTCGGGCAGCGGGCGGATCTGCTCCATCAGGTCGGTGGAGATGTCGGCCAGTGTGTCGTAATCGTCGCCGTAGATGGTGACCTCAATATCAGAGGAAGCGCTCATGCCCGAGCTGGAGCTGGCGCTCAGGGTGATCTCACATCCGGCAATGTCGCGCAGCAGCGGGCGCAGATCGTTTACGATTTCCTGGGCGGAGCGGCTGCGCTGATCCTTGTCGACCAGGGCGAGATAAACCGTTGCGCTGTCGTTTCCGGCGTTGTAGTAGAGCGTGTCGATCTCAGGCACGTTTTCCTGCGCAATGGCGGAGACCCGTTCGGAGAATTCCGCCGTTTTCGTCAGCGGCGTGCCGATCGGGGCGGAGATTTCGATGCTGACGCGGCCCTGATCCATGTCGGGAGAGAGCTTGGCATCGGTGGTGGCACAGGAGAGCAGGAACACGACCACGAGGCCGACGGAAATGAGCATGGCACGCTTTGTGTGGCACAGGAAGTAGCGCAGCGTGCGGTCATACCAGGCGGAGAGGCGGCTGACAAGGTCCTTCAGGCGCGTCTCATAGCGCCGGGGCTTGCGGTGACGCAGCGTCTGCGTCTCATCCAGCAGGAAGTAGCACAGCAGCGGGACCAGCGTCAGCGCAATGATGAGCGAGGCCAGCAGCAGCGCGGCAATGGTCAGACAGAAGTCCTTGAGCAGCATGCCGGCCATACCCCCGGTGAAGGCCAGCGGGATGAAGACGACGACGGTGGTCATCGTCGAGGCCAGAACGGCCAGGCCGACCTCAGCCGTGCCGTCAACGCAGGCATCGTACCGGCTTTTGCCGCTGCCGGAATGATAGAAGATGTTCTCCATGACGACGATGGAGTTGTCGACGATCATGCCGACGCCCATGGCGATGCCGCCGAGGCTCATCATGTTCATTGTGACGTCGCACACAGACATGAGCATGAAGACGGTGAGGATACACACGGGCATCGAGATGGAGATGGCAACCGTTGCGCTGACACGGCGCAGGAACAAAAACAGCACGGCAGCCGAGATGATGACGCCGAGAATGATGTTCGTGATGGCGGTGGTGGCAGAGGAAATGATGTATTCGTTGGAGGAATAGACCATGCGGCAATCCAGCGAGGGATCGTCCTGATGCAGCTCAGCCAGCGCCGCCTCCACCGCCTTGCACACGCCGACCTCGTTCTGGCCGGACTGCTTGCTGACGGCGAGTATGATGCCCGGCTCGCCGTCGACGCGGGCGATGGAGACCTGGTCGGCATGCCCCAGATAGACGCTGGCGACCTCGGACAGGCGTACGGTGCCGCCGGTGGGCAGGGGGATGATCGTGTTGGCCACGTCGCTGACGGTGCGGTATTTGCCGTCGGTACGCGCGGTCAGCTTCTGCGTGCCGTTATAGACGTTGCCGCCCGGATAGAGCAGGTTTTCCGCGGCAAGATACTGCGAGATGTAGGAGGTGGTCAGACCGTAATTTGCCATTTTTGCGGTGTCCACCTCAACGGTGACCTGCGCTTCCAGACCGCCGTAGACGTCGACGGAGGCCACACCCTTGATGCGCTCGATGGCGGGCACGACATAGTCGTCCGCCTTTTGCTCCAGAAGCGCCAGGTCGTCGCCCGGCATAACGATCATGGCAATGGGCGTCATGTCCATGCTCATGTTGATGATGGTGGGCGTGGCGCAGTCATCCGGGAGCGAGACGGTGTCAAGCTTCTCGCGCAGCTTTACGGCTGCATAGTCAAGGTCCACATCATCATTGTAGCGGATGACAATCTGCGTGATGCTGTCGGAGGAGGTGGAGGAGACCTCCTTGACGCCGGAAACGGTCAGGCAGGCCGATTCCAGCGGACGGGTGACCAGTTCCTCCATGTCCTCGGGGCTGGCGCCGGAATAGTAGGTAAAGACAACGGCGGCGGGGATATCCATGTCCGGCATGAGGGAGATGGACAGGCTCAGCAGCTCCGCCACGCCGAAGATGACGACGATCACGAAGACCAGAATGGTTGTGACCTTGTGCCGGATACAGAATTCTGTCAGCTTTTTCACAGGTTATATCCTCCCGCGTCAGCCGACGACACGCACGGTGCAGCCCTCGGTCAGATAGGCCTGACCGCTGGTGACGAGCGTTTCACCGCCCTTGAGACCGCCGGTGACCTCGGTAGAGCCGGCGTTGTTGAGGCCGGTTTCGATGACGACGCGGTGGGCCAGATTCTCGCTGTCGACGACATAGACAAACTGCTCATTGCCGCTTGTGAGGATGGCGTCGGTGGGAATGATGATGGCGTTGTCTGCAGGGTCGGTATAGAAGGTGATGTTGGCGGACATGCCGGAGGTCGCGCCGCAGTCGGCAGGCAGGTCAATCGTCACGCTGAAGAGCGCATTGACCGCGTTGCCGGCGGGGTCTGCCTCGGAGATGACGCCCTCGACGGTCTTGCCGATGGCGCTGATGGTGACGTCTGCCTTGTCGCCGATGGCCAGCTTCGGGGCAAGCGACTCGGACACGGAGGTCTCCACCTGCAGGTAGCCGTCCTCGGCCACCACGGCGGCAGCGGAGCCGGGAGAGGCCATGCTGCCGACCTTGGCGTTGACGACGGTGACCGTGCCGTCGTGCGGCGCGGTGACGACGCCCTTGCGCACCGTATCGGAGAGCGTGGCGATCTGCGTGGAGAGCGAGTTGAGCTGCGCGGAGGCGGAGGCGCGCGTGGTGGTCAGCTGCGACTCGAGTGTGGTGACGCTCATCTGGGAGGCGGCACCGATCTCATAGAGCGCCTGTGTGTCGGACAGCTGTCTTTCCAGCAGGGAGATCTGCGCGTTGAAGCTCTCCTGCGTGCTGTTGTAGCTGGCGGTGAGGGCGGAGAGCTGCTGCTGGTAGGCGCCGACGTCCAGACGGGCCAGCACGTCGCCGGCCTTCACCTGGTCGCCGACCTCGACGGGCACCTGGGTATACTCGGCGCTCATCATGGGATAGACGCTGCTTTCGTTGCCGGAGACCACCTTGCCGGTGACCATGTTTTCCGTGACCATGTCGCCGCGGGCGACGGTCTGCACCTCAACGGGCGTGCTGTTGTCCTCGGACTCGGAAGGCGCGGTGGAGCCGCAGCCGGCGGCGAGGGACAGCAGCAGGACGGCCGACAGGGCGGCGCATGCAAAGGTCTTTTTCATGTTGATTGTCCTCCAAATTTAATTTGCCGTTGAGGCGGACAGGCCGGTCCTTACCAGCCAGCTGTAGGTGTTCCAGGCGGTGAAATAGTCTACCTTCGCGGAGAAAACGGCAGATTCTGCGGTGGCGAGCGCATCCTCTGCGTCCTTGAGGTCATTGGCGGAGATCATGCCGCGGTTAAACTGCGTCTGCGAGGAGAGGAAGCTCTGCTTCTGATACTCCAGCGCGGTCTGTGCAGCGTCGAGCACCTGCTTCGCGTTGCTGACGGCACGGTAGGCCGTCAGGAAGGAGAGCGTGAAGCTCTGATGAGCGGAGGTGTTGGTGTACTGCGCGGCCTGCCAGGTGTGCAGCGCCATGTCATAGCGATACCGGTCGCCGACAAAATTGCCGTAATGGAAATCCTCGGCGCTGTCCTCCCAGGTTTCCTTCGCGCGGGCGAGCACGACGTCGGCGCTGTGCAGGTCGTAGCTCTTTTCCGTGGCGGCCGCCAGGTCTGCTTCGTAGTTCATTGCGGCGACGGACGCCTCAGGCACCTCGGGCAGACCCATCAGCTGAAGCGAGCCGGACGGATCCTCGCCGAGCATGCTCAGCAGGGAGGATTTCATGTTGGCGATGGCCATGCGCAGCGTTTCGATTTTGCTGGCGGCGGAGGCGCGGCTGCTGCGCAGCTGCTGCAGCTGCAGGGCGGATATCTGGCCAAGCTGGAAGCTCTTTTCCGCGGCGGTCAGCGCCCGGTCGAGCGCGGCAAGACTGCGTTCTGCATCGGAGAGCTGCTGCTCATAGGTGCAGATGCTGATGTAGAGCTTCTGCGCGCCGCAGATGACCTGATTGGCCAGATTGTGCATCTGATGTTTGGTCAGCTCGTTATCGCGGCGGAAGGTGCCGTCGGTCATGTCCTCGAGAGAATCCGCCAGAGATTCCTGTGCGGACTTCAGCGAGGACGTGAAGCCGGCCATCGTCGGATCGCCGGAGAGGAAAAACAGAGAATCTGCCAGCTTCTCAAGCGAGTCCTTCGACTGCTCGAACATCTTGGTGTAGTCGATCGAGTCGACGGTGGCCGCGCCCTCCTCCAGCGCCATCACGCTGGCGCAGGATGTACGCATACGGCTTTCCAGGTTTTCAAACGACAGGGTGCCGGGCTTGTCGGGAGCCGGCGCGCTGTCGGCCGGCGCGTTGTCGGCCAGTGCGGTGACGCCCAGACCGAGCGTCAGACACAGGGCGAGAAACAGAGAGATCAGCTTTTTCATGCGGGGGATACCTCCTCTTGCAGATGTGGACGGATGGGTGCGGTAAAATAAAGGCGTGCGCCTTGATTTACGAGGCCTGGGCGGGACGGCAGAACGTTCGGCGCAGCAGCTCGAGCGTGCGAACGTAATGCGCGCGCGCCTCCTCCGGCTCGAGCAGGCCGACGTGACACTGCCCGATGAGCCAGATACAGTTGGAAAACAGCAGCTCGATGATGGCGACGGTTTCTTCGTCTGTTACGCACAGTTGCGTGCGGTCAAGGCAGGGGAGCAAAGCATACATCTGCTGCAGGTGCTCGCTGCGCTTGAGACCAAAGGCGGACAGAGAGCTGATGCTGCCGTTATTTTTAAAGTAGGTGTAGATATCGGAAAGCCATTCCGGGCGGCTCATGTCGTCCGGCGCGGGACCCAGCAGGTCAAACAGGCGCAGAAATCCGTCGAACAGATCACCTCCGCATGCGGTGAAGAGACGGATCGTCTCATCGTTTACCTGCTGACACTGCTGCTGGCAGAGATATTGAAACAGCTCTGTCTTATCTTCAAAATACATATAAAAGCTGCCGCGGGAGATGCCTGCGTCCTTGATGATGCGGTTGATGGACGCATTGGCCAGCGGAACGCGCCTGAATTCGGCCTCGGCGGCCTGCAGCAGCTTGCGGCGCTTGGTCTCCGGCAGATTGAAGAAGGTGCTGCTCGGCATAATCGGCAATTCCTTTCCCTCTAAGACGGGTGAATTCGTTACAGACATGACAATGTGTCATATGACAACCTGTCAGACTTCGAAATTATGCCATACACACCATGCTTTGTCAAGAGGGAAGAAGCAAATCTTTTACAGAAGAGGGGGCGGCTTCCTGGATTTTGAAAAAGCGACGAAAAAGCGGCGGAGAGACATGCTCTCCGCCGCAGAGTTTACAAAAATGAAAGAAAACCGGACAAAACCTTGACAAACAAAAAATACCATGATAAGATGACATGCTATGTCATGCCCTGACAAGCACCTCATCCCTCCGGGTACGGTCATATTCTACCATATCCGCCCGAAAAATCAAGGGTAGATTTATCATTCATTATATTTCAGACAACTCACCCGAGCGTCCAATTCTGCGCAAAGGAGTGCTTCCCAAATGCCTACCGACATCCTCTATGGAAAGACCCACCGAATGAGCTTTGCACGCAGCCAGGAGATCCAGGACATGCCGCATCTTCTGGAGGTGCAGAAAAGCTCCTACCGCTGGTTCCTCGAGACCGGCCTGCGCGAGGTCTTCCGCGACGTGGCCACCGTCACGGACTATTCCGGCAATCTTGAACTGAGCTTTGTCGACTACACGATGGACGAAAAGCCCAAGTACTCTGAGGAGGAGTGCAAGGCGCGTGATGCGACGTATGCCGCGCCCATCAAGGTCCGCGTGCGTCTGCTCAACCGCGAGACGGGCGAGATCAAGGAATCCGAGGTCTTCCTGGGCGACTTCCCGCTCATGACGGCCGGCGGCACCTTCATCATCAACGGCGCAGAGCGCGTCATCGTTTCGCAGATGGTCCGTTCCCCGGGCGTCTACTTCGACCAGAAGACCGACAAGACCCAGACCACCATCTACGGCGCGACCATGATCCCGTATCACGGCGCATGGCTTGAGTTCGAGACCGATCCTGCGGACATGTTCTATGTCCGCATCGATAAAAACCGCAAGCTGCCGGTGACGCTGCTGCTCAAGGCGCTGGGCCGCTATGAGGCCGACAAGCCGTACACCTGGCTGTCCTGCACCGGCGAGCCGACCGTCGGCGCCGTCACCAACGAGCGCCTGCTGGAGATCTTCGGCGACGACGAGCGCATGAAGATCACTGCCGAGAAAGACGCCTGCCCCAGCCGTGAGGAGTCTCTCATTGAAATTTACCGTAAGCTGCGTCCGGGCGATCCTCCCACGGTGGAGAGCGCCGAGACCCTGCTCAGCGGCCTGTTTTTCGACCGCCGCCGCTATGAGCTGTCCAACGTCGGCCGCTACAAGGTCAATAAGAAGCTGGCGCTGGCTGCCCGCATCGTCGGCCACATACTGGCCGCCCCGGTGGCAGACCCCGAAACCGGCGAGCTGCTGGCAGACGAGGGCGAGACCGTCACGCGCGAGTGCGCGCAGATGCTGGAGCAGCACGGCGTTAACGATGTGCTCATCCGCATCGAGAACGGCAAGGCCGTGCGCGCCTTTTCCAATGGCATGGTCAACGCCGCAGACTTCGTTGTCCTTGACGCCGACGCCGATGAGAACCGCCGCATCCTGCGCGAGGAGCTGGGCCTCACCGAAAAGGTCCGCCTGATCGTGCTGCGCCAGCTGCTCGAGCAGTACGGAGACGATCCCGACGCGCTGCGCGATGCGCTGCGTGAGAATGTCGACACGCTCATTCCGAAGCACATCGTGGCAGACGACGTGTTTGCCTCCGTCAATTACCTCAACTGCCTGGCCCACGGTATGGGTGAGCCGGACGACATCGACCATCTGGGCAACCGCCGCATGCGCAGCGTCGGCGAGCTGCTGCAAAATCAGTTCCGCATCGGCTTTTCCAGAATGGAGCGCGTCATCCGCGAGCGCATGACGCTGCAGGATCTTGAGATCGTTACGCCGCAGAGCCTCATCAATATCCGCCCGGTCACGGCGGCCATCAAGGAATTCTTCGGCTCCTCCCCGCTGAGCCAGTTCATGGATCAGACCAACCCGCTGGCCGAGCTGACGCACAAGCGCCGCATGTCGGCCCTTGGCCCCGGCGGCCTGTCCCGTGAGCGCGCCAGCTTCGACGTGCGAGACGTCCACTACAGCCATTACGGCCGCATGTGCCCCATTGAGACGCCGGAAGGACCGAACATCGGTCTGATCAGCTACCTGGCGTCCTACGCCCGTGTCAACGAATACGGCTTCCTTGTGGCCCCGTACCGCCGCGTGGAGAAGGGCACCTGCTTTGTCACCGACGAGGTCACCTACATGACCGCCGACGTCGAGGATAACTACATCGTCGCCCAGGCCACCGAGCCGCTCGACGAGAACGGCTGCCTGAAGAACCGGCGTATCACCTGCCGCCACCGCGACGAGATCATTGAGGTCGACCGCGAGCGCGTCGACTATATGGATATTTCCCCGCGTATGATGGTGTCCATCGCAACGGCCATGATCCCGTTCCTGGAGAACGACGACGCAAACCGCGCGCTGATGGGCGCGAACATGCAGCGTCAGGCCGTGCCCCTGCTGACCACGCAGGCTCCGATCGTCGCCACCGGCATCGAGCACAAGTGCGCGGTCGACTCCGGCGTCGTCATTCTGGCCGAAGGCCCCGGTACCGTCACCCGCGTCAGCGGCACGGAGATCACCGTCCGTTATGACAGCGGCGAGAGCAAGAGCTATCACATCATCAAGTTTGCACGCTCCAACCAGGGCACCTGCTTCAACCAGCGCCCCATCGTTTCCGTAGGCGACCGTGTGGAGGAAGGCGACGTCATCGCCGACGGTCCCTCCACCGCACAGGGCGAGCTGTCCCTCGGCAAGAACATTCTGGTCGGCTTCATGACCTGGGAGGGCTATAACTACGAGGACGCGATCCTCATCAACGAGCGCCTGGTGCGCGAGGACGTGTTCACCTCCATCCACGTGGAGGAGTATGAGTGCGACGCGCGCGATACCAAGCTCGGCCCCGAGGAGATCACCCGCGATATCCCCGGCGTCGGCGAGGACGCGCTGAAATACCTCGACGAGCGCGGCATCATCTGCGTCGGCGCCGAGGTTCGCAGCGGCGATATCCTGGTCGGCAAGGTCACGCCCAAGGGCGAGACCGACCTCAACGCGGAGGAACGTCTGCTGCGCGCCATCTTCGGCGAAAAGGCCCGCGAGGTTCGCGACACCAGCCTGAAGGTGCCCCACGGCGAGAGCGGCATCATCGTCGACGTCAAGGTCTTCACCCGTGAGGCCGGCGACGAGATGGGGCCGGGCGTCAACCAGGTCGTCCGCGTGTACATCGCACAGAAGCGCAAGATCTCCGTCGGCGACAAGATGGCGGGCCGCCACGGCAACAAGGGCGTCGTCTCCCGCATCCTGCCGCGCGAGGATATGCCCTACCTGCCCGACGGCACGCCGCTGGACATCGTCCTCAACCCGCTGGGCGTCCCGTCCCGTATGAACATCGGTCAGGTCCTGGAGGTCCATCTGGGCTACGTGGCCCACGCGCTGGGCTGGAAGGTGGCCACGCCCATCTTCAACGGCGCGCGCGAGAGCGACATCATGGATTATCTGGCCATTGCAGGGCTGTACCGTGAGGTCCTGCCCGACGAGAGCATTGCCGGCAAACGCCTGTATCTGGCCGAGGACGCCGGCGACGGCGAGCAGATCCGCGCCCTCACCGATGAGGAGCGCGCAGACGACGGCTACGTTGCCCGCATGCGCGCCGAGGGCCGCCTGCGTTTCGCCGACGGCAAGAGCGTGCTGTATGACGGCCGCACCGGCGAGCGCTTTGACAACGCCGTCACCGTCGGCTATGTCTACTTCCTCAAGCTCCACCATCTGGTCGACGATAAGATCCACGCCCGCAGCACCGGCCCGTACAGCCTCGTCACCCAGCAGCCGCTCGGCGGCAAGGCGCAGTTCGGCGGCCAGCGCTTCGGCGAAATGGAGGTCTGGGCCCTGGAGGCCTACGGCGCAGCCTACACCCTGCAGGAGATCCTCACCGTCAAGTCCGACGACGTTACGGGTCGTGTGCGCACCTACGAGAGCATCGTCAAGGGCCGCAACGTCCCGCAGCCGGGCGTGCCGGAATCCTTCAAGGTTCTGGTCAAGGAGCTGCAGGCGCTGTGTCTGGACGTGCGCGTGCTGGGCGCAGACGGCAACGAGATCGAGCTGAAGGATGACGACGAGGACGATTTCGTTCCCACCTTCCAGGAGGAAGAAGTTTACGATTCCAATGACGCCGAGCTGGAGAGCGCAGGCTATGGCATCGAAGACATCGATGACAGCGACCTGGAGCTGGAGGGCGGCTTTGACGGCGAGACCGGCGACGGTTTCGCAGAAGAGGAGGATGACCAGCTGTGAGTTACGCACCGTTTGAATCCATTAAAATAGGCATTGCTTCTCCTGAAATGATCCGCGCCTGGTCCTGGGGCGAGGTCAAAAAGCCTGAGACCATCAACTACCGTACGCTCAAGCCCGAGCGTGACGGCCTGTACTGCGAGCGCATTTTCGGCCCGACGAAGGACTGGGAGTGCCACTGCGGCAAATATAAGAAGATCCGTTACAAGGGCAAGATCTGCGACCGCTGCGGCGTCGAGGTCACCAAGAGCAAGGTGCGCCGCGAGCGCATGGGTCACATCGAGCTGGCCGCTCCGTGCAGCCATATCTGGTACTTCAAGGGCATCCCCTCCCGCATGGGCCTGCTGCTGGACATCAGCCCGCGCATTCTGGAGAAGGTGCTGTATTTCGCCAGCTATATCGTCACCGATCCCGGCGACGCTCCGCTGAGCAAGTGCCAGATCCTGAGCGAAAAAGAATACCGCGATATGCGCGAAAAATATGAGGACGACTTTGACGCCGGCATGGGCGCCGAGGCCGTCAAGAAGCTGCTGGCGGACATCGACCTGCAAGCCCTGTCCGCGCAGCTCCGCGCCGAGCTGAAAAATGCCAACGGTCAGAAGAAGCTGCGCATCATCAAGCGCCTTGAGGTCGTTGAGGCATTCCGCCTGTCCGGCAACAAGCCGGAGTGGATGGTCATGGACGTTCTGCCCGTCATCCCGCCCGATATCCGCCCGATGGTGCAGCTCGACGGCGGACGCTTTGCGACGAGCGACCTCAATGACCTCTACCGCCGCGTCATCAACCGCAACAACCGCTTAAAGCGCCTCATCCAGCTCAGCGCGCCGGACATCATCATCCGCAACGAGAAGCGTATGCTGCAGGAGGCGGTCGACGCCTTGATCGACAATGGCCGCCGCGGCCGTGCCGTCACCGGCGCGAACAACCGCGCCCTCAAGTCCCTGTCCGATATGCTCAAGGGCAAGCAGGGCCGCTTCCGTCAGAACCTGCTGGGCAAGCGCGTCGACTATTCCGGCCGTTCCGTCATCGTCGTCGGCCCGGAGCTGAAGCTCTACCAGTGCGGCGTGCCGAAGGAAATG
>JALEMS010000061.1 GCA_022768185.1 Clostridiales bacterium
AAATCGCAGACAAACTAAAGGAACTCGACATATATTTTGACTAAAAGTAAACCTATGGGTTGAAATTCACTGTTTGAACCCACGGACATCAATTTGAACCCATCTGCCTATTTTCTATCAATATATGATTTCTAATCCAAATAAAATGCCACGACTTTCGTCGTGGCATTTTATTTGGGCTTCGGCCCGGCGGTGCGGGCCTCGCACCATTTAATCATTTAGCGGCGGAAATGAATTCCGCCTATGACAATTCTCCGCTCCGCTTCGAATTGCCGCGCCACGGGGCGCGGCCGCCAGAAGGCGGCATCTATCGTGTTCTGATCTGATATCATGCGAAGATACGAACTTTTTTCATGGTTCGGAATGTCTTTGCATTAACCATTAACATAGAGGACCGCTGAAAAGCGGCCCTCTGTGTTTTTATATCGTTCGCTTTTCATAGGTTGGTTACTTGGCATGCTCCGGCACGGTAATGCGCCGCCCGTGGTCTCCGAGCGTTTCCTCGTGAAGATCCATGTGGTTACAGATGCGCCCGTGACTTTCCTTGCAAAATGAAAAGGGGCTACCGGTTTCCCGATAGCCCCTTGGCAGCTACGCGCACCCTTGTGAGAGCCTTATAGAATTTTCGGAATGATATAGGCCAGAGCCAACAGCCCAACGATTATCCAGAACACGACTCCGACACACCAGAGAAAGAATTTCATTCCTGACGGTTCACCTCCATCGTGATGATATCTGTTTTAACAAGATCGTCTTCATAAAAGACCTGTTCAGTAATAGGATCGGAGGTTTCCTCATTTTCCTGACTTCCCGTCTCAGAAGAAGACCCACAAGAGGGAAGTAAGAGAAGCGCTGCAAGAGCCAAAATAAAGGTTCCTATCTTTTTCATACTTAACCCGCCTTCCGGCACTCGGCTGTCACGGGGAACAACCACGATCTTGCAGTCCATCAGACGGAGCATTTCGTTCAGCCTGGTAACGCTGACATTCTTCTGCCTGAACCGCTCACTCAGGACATTGGACTTGATACCAGGCCGGTCACAGGGAACCGCAGGACGGATTTCACGGATTTTCATAACCTCTTTCAGGGCTTCCATAGCGATCCTGTTCATTCCGCCTTGATGATATGAGCATAGCAAGAAATATCTGAGTTATCAAGATATCTCTGAGTGAAAAATGGCTTATTGTTTTTGCGGTATTTTCGGCACGCACCCCGCCCTCGCTGCCGGTGCGATATCCCCCGCCGCCCGATTGCCAGATCAGGCCAGCCCCGGCAGCTATCTGGCTCACCAAATCCAAAGAGAGGAACATTGAGGACGAGAAATTTAGGCGGCATATCTTTGACCTCATGGTAAATTCCGTGACAGTATGGGACGGGCCGGACGACGATTGTATCACCACCGCACAGAACCACACTTCCTGCAAAACCAAGACGGAAGACTCGAACTTGTGACCCAATTTGAGCGCGACGCAGGCGCGTTGTCGCGGCGCATGGCCCTGCGCCTTTGGAGGGCGATCGGCATGCGATGGAAATGCGTTCGGCGGGACGGCCGTACGCAGGGGCGCGTTGCATGCGGAAGCGAAAAACAGCCGGCAGGGCGCGCTTCCCCGCTGCTTGACAGAGGCGCCGAAGCGCCGTATAATGCCCGGTAAACGGACGTTCACCGAACGGAGGGCGAAACGATGAGCGACACAAAGGAAAGCATTCTGCTGGCGGCGCTTCGGCTGTTTGCGGCCGACGGGTATGAGGCCGTGCCGGTGAGCGCCATTGCCGGCGAGCTGGGAATCACGAAGGGCGCGCTGTACCGGCACTATACCGGAAAGCGGGACATCTTCGAGCACATTCTTACGCGCATGGAGCAGCGCGACGCCGAGCAGGCGCGGGCGTTCTCCCTGCCGGAGGGGCCGCCCGGCGAGATGGAGGAGGCCTACCGTCAGGCGTCCGTCGGGCAGCTGATTGCTTACAGCCGGGCGCAGTTTCGCTATTGGACACAGGATGCGTTTGCCGCGCCCTTCCGCAGACTGCTGACGCTGGAGCAGTACCGCAGTGCGGAGATGGGACGGCTGTATCAGCAGTATCTCGCGGCCGGGCCGCTCGGGTATGTGACGGAGCTGCTGGGGAGCCTCGGCTTTGACCGGCCTGCAGAGCGGGCTGCGGCGCTGTATGCGCCGATGTTTCTGCTGTACAGTGTGTACGACGGCGCGGCGGACAAAGCCGCCGTGACCGTCCTGCTGGACGCCTGCCTGGAGACCGTCCGGCGCGCGCTGACGGAAGGCGGCGCGGCCTGACGGCGGAGCCGAAAAAACCGAAAAACAAAAGGAGGGCCGCCCATAGCCTGGGCGGCCTTTGTGATCTGTCGTCGGCCCGTTGCTCAAAAGCGCGTTCATTCAGCGCCGGGAAAGCCGGAAATTCTGCCAACGTCTATGGAATGTCCGCGCGATTTTCTGCAGGTCATGACCCGCGGATTTTTCGTCAGGCGGCGGTGTTGTTTACAGGTACATATAGTTGGACAGGTCGCGCTGGACGATCTTGTGCGTCATGTTGTACAGCTCCCGGAAGGCGTCGAGATACGGGCGGTAACGGGCGTGCCGCTCCAGATCGGGCCAGAAGACATCACCGCCGCCGCCCCATTGTGCGACCTGCTCGCCGAAGCCTGCAGCGGCGGCGGCCAGCCGCGCCGCACCGAAGGCCGGGCCTGCGTCCCGGCAGACGTCCACGCGCGCGACGCAGATATCCGAGAGCAGCTGGCACAGCGCGGTGTTTCCCGCGCCGTTTCCGGCCACGGTGATGTGGTGGACAGCGCAGTCGCCCTTCAGCTGCAGCAGATACTGTGCAACGGCGTAGCAGATGCCCTCCATGGCGGCACGGTAAAGATGTACATGCGTATGATGGAGCTTCAGGCCAAAGACCAGCCCGCTGGCCTGCCGGTCGAAAAACGGCGCGCCTGCGCCCCGGAGATACGGCAGCACGATCAGCCCGTTGCAGCCGGGCGGCAGCTCCCGGCCCGCCTCGGCCAGATCGGCCAGGTTATCTGTATCCAGCTGGGTGGTCAGCGCTCCGGCATCGCACACGTGCGTGTCGTACAGCCAATGCTCCTGCGTCAGCGCCGGCAGCGCCTGCTCGGGGCGCGGCTCCGGCGTGCGATGCGTCAGGCGGAGCATGCGCACCGAGGCGTCCAGCTTCAGCAGCAGACGACCGGGGCGCAGGCCTGCCGCCGCCGCAACAGCACCGGCAGAGCAGACGCCGGCGGCGACGGGCGTGCCCTCGCGCAGCCCCGTCTCGGCGGCGGCCTGCGCCGTGATCCGGCCGGCCGGCTCGCTTGACCAGGCGCAGCGGGGCAGCTGCGTCGGCCGGCACAGGCCGGAGAGTTCCGTCTCGCTCCACGTTCCGGTCTGCAGATCGTACAGCGGCGCGCAGCGCCCGCCGGTGTGCCGGTCGATGACTGCCTCGCCGGTGAGGCGCAGCGTCAAAAATGCGCCTGCCGTCACGAACTGTGCAGCCTGCGCAAAAAGCTCCGTCTCGCTGGAAGACAGCAGGTACAGCAGCCCGTCCGGTATCCGCCCGTCCGGATCCGGCAGGGTGTCCTGCTGCAGGCCGCGCCCGGTACGCTCGGCGGCGGTCTGTGCGGCGAACCGGCTCAGCAGCGCGCGGCGCAAGGGCCGGCCCTGCGGATTCAGAGCCACCAGTGAAGGGTCGGTCGCCGAGCAGCCGACGGCGGCCACCTCCTCCGGCGCAGCGCCTGCCTGCTGCAGCAGCATGCGGGAAACAGCGCACAAGCCGCCCCACCAGGCACGATCGGCGTCGAGTTCCGCCAGATCGGGCGGCACCGAGACCGCCACATGCGGCACCGAACAGGCTGCGGCGCAGCGGCCTTTTTCGTCAAGCAAAACGCCTCTGCAGGCGCCGATGTCTGCGTCCACTCCCATGAAATATCTGCTCACAGCGCTCTCCTCCTGCAGCACGGTCCGGAAGACATACTTTTTATAAATATCATATCGTTTGCGCCAAACGATGTCAAGCAGGAAATCGGCTGTTCGGCGGTCCCCGGAAAAAACCTGATGCAGCGTGGCCGCGGCGCGGCAAATCACTTGCATTCTGCCGCGGGATTGGGTATGATAGGAGCACAATGAAATCGCCCCGCGCCCTCGCCTGCTGCAGGGGCAGCGCGTGCGCGCGGACAGTCATCCGGTGAAAGGAGCGCATCATGAATCTTCCAAAGGTATATTTCACCCGGGAAATTTCCCCCGAGGCCGTTCTGCGTATGTATGAGGTGCTGGGGAAAAAGCTGCAGAAGCGCGTGGCAGTCAAGGTGCATTCCGGCGAGCCGGGCAACCAGAACTTCCTGCGCCCGGAGTTTTTCAAGCCGGTGATCGACGCGGTGCGCGGCACGGTCGTCGAGTGCAACACCGCCTATGAGGGCGAGCGCAACACCACGGACGCCCATAAGCAGACGCTGCGCAAGCACGGCTGGTCGCAGCTGTATTCCGTCGACCTGATGGACGAGCAGGACCAGGCGGCCATTCTCATCCCGCACGGCAAGCACCTGAAGGTCAACTACGTCGGCGCGCATTTCATGTATTATGATTCGCTGCTTGTGCTCTCACACTTCAAGGGCCATCCGATGGGCGGCTTCGGCGGCGCGCTGAAGAACCTTTCCATCGGCATCGCCTCGGCCTACGGCAAGGCGTACATCCACGGCGCGGGCGACCCGCGTAAGATCTGGACAGCCGATCACGACAGCTTCCTGGAGTCCATGGCGGACGCGGCCAGCTCCGTGATGACGCAGATCCGCGGCAACGCCGCCTTTGTCAACGTCATGTGCAACATGTCTGTCGACTGCGACTGCTGCGCCGTGGCGGAGGATCCGAAGATCGCTGACATCGGCATCCTCTCGTCCACCGACCCGGTGGCGATTGATCAGGCATGCGTGGATCTGGTGTACGCCTCGGACGATCCCGGCAAGGCCGATCTCATCGAGCGCATCGAATCGCGCAACGGCACGCTGATCCTGCAGGCTGCCGAGCAGCTCGGCATCGGAAGCCGCGCCTACGAACTGGTGAACGTCGACCGCTGAATCCGGCGCGGGGGAGCCTGCGCCATGCAAATGAGAGAAAGATCGGTGCGGATCACCGCGCCCGGTGAGACCTATGAAACGTTTTCTGACCGGCCTGCTGGCCGCGGCCTGCCTGCTGACGGGCTGCGCGGCAGCCCAAGACACTTTTTCCGACATCCCGGAGGATGCCGCGTATCTGACGGATGTGCAGTATGCCTGCCAGGCCGGCGCGATGGAGCCGGAGTCCCGGCACAGCTTCGACCCGGACGCCATGCTCACCGCCGGGGACGCCGCACGGCTGCTGACCGCAGTGTACGACGCGCAGAGCGCGTCCGGCGAGCCGGCTGCTGACGGCCGGGACAAGGAGCAGGAGAACGAGGAGGACTGCCTTGCCCGCGCTGCGCAGCTTGGTCTGCTGCTGGCGGCCGACCCTGCGCAGCCGGTGACCCGTGCGGAGCTGGCCGCGGGGCTGGTGCGCGCGCTGCCGGAGACGGCTCTGACGCAGATCGGAACGGTGGAGGACGGCGCGATCGCCGACGTGGGCATGGGCGAGCCGCGTGCCGCCGGCATCTATCAGCTGGCCCGCGCCGGTATTCTGCTGCCAACCGATGACAACGGCAATTTCGGGCCGGACGATCCGCTCACCCGCGCCGAGGCGGCCGGCGTCGCCGCCCGCGCGCTCGACCCGGCCCGCCGCGCCGTGCAGCAGCTGCTTGCGCCGGACACCTGGCCGGACCTGACGGAGCAGCCGCGCGCGGACGATGCGTTTTTTGAGCATGCCGCCATCCTCGGCAACTCTCTGGTGGACGGGCTGCACCTGTTCTCCGGGCTGAAAACGCTGCACTATTTTGCCGGGACGGGCGTGTCTGTCATCTCTGCGACGATGACGCGCAATGTCACCCTGGCGGACGGCAGCCAGGTCACGCAGGTCGATTCGCTTCTGCGCGGCAGCTATGACAAGGTGTACATCGAGCTGGGCATCAACGAGATCGGGCTGGAGCAGTCGTATTTCATCCAGCTTTACGGCGGTATCATCGACCGCGTTCAGACTGCCATGCCGGGCACGACGATCTATGTCATGTCGCTTCTGCCGGTGACGGCAGCCAAGTCCGCCGAGGGCACCTTCACCATGGAGCGCGTCAACGCCTACAATCAGGCGCTGTATCAGCTGGCGGCGGAGAAGGACTGCTATTACCTTGACGTGTGCACCCCGCTGCAGGGCGAGGACGGCTATCTGCCGGCGGCTCTGGCCAGCGACGGCGTGCACCTGACGCCGGACGGCTACCGCCTCTGGGAGGAGGTCATCCGCACGCACTACGCCTGGAACGGCGTGACGTTCTTCGCCGATGCGGCGCAAGCAGGCGATCTCGAGAAATGAAGCAGGAGGAAACAGGCCCCCGGGGCGGTGCGATGCAACCGCTCCGGGGTCTTTTTACATGGTGGGCGGGAAGAGCCGGACGGCGTCGGGCGTCTGGACGGCGCCGTTTTTCACCTCGAGGCGGTGCTCGCGGCCTTCTGCGTCGGTGAGGATGACGGCGTAGCTCTGCAGACAGGACGGACAGAGCTTGGCCATGCCGTTCTGCAGGCGCAGACCCAGCACATCCTCAAGTCCCGTGCGCCAGAGCCAGCCGGCGCTGCCGGTGTACCAGCTCCAGCCGGCCGCGCCGGCGCAGCCGTCCGCGGTGGTGACGTCGGCTGCGGCGGCGTACGGCTCCGCGCCGTAGCGCAGCGCGTCCGGACCGGGGGGCAGCAGGGCGTAAAACAGACGCAGTCCGTCCTTTGTGCGGCCCTCGCGCAGCAGTGCGCGCGCCAGCCAGACGGCCCCGTGCGTATACTGCCCGCCGTTTTCGCGGAAGCCTGCGCCGTAGCTGGTGAGATAGCCCGGAGAGCGGGTCTCACCCGTGAAGGGCGGGTCAAAGAGCCGGAGCAGGCCGCTCTCCTCATCGAAGAGCAGGCGCAGCGCCGTATCCAGCGCCGCCTGCCGGCGCTCCGGCGGCACGTCGGCGGGGCAGAGCGTCAGGGCCGCCTGTGCGATGGCGTCGATCCGGCAGGCGTCGCCGTCCCGGCCGCCGATGGGCGTGCCGTCGTCAAAGAAGGCGCGCAGGCAGCGATCCCCGTCCCAGCAGGCGGCCGCCGCAGCGGCAAAGCGGCAGGCGGCGTCCGCCAGCGCGTCGTCCTCGCCGGTCAGCGCAAGAAAGCGCCGCGCCGTGCAGGCAAAAAACCACGCCAGCCACACGCTCTCGCCGCCGCCGTCGCCGCCGACGGCGGAAAAGCCGTCGTTCCAGTCGCACGAGCCGATGTGCGGCAGGCCGTGCGCGCCTGTGCCGCGGCGCACGGTGCAGTGCAGCGCCCGGCGGCAGTGCTCGGTCACGGTCAGAACCGGGCCGTCCTCCGGCGGCGCTTCAAAGCGCTCGCGCTCGTCCGGCTGCAGCGGCATGCCGCCGAGACAGGGCCGCTCCTCGTCTAAAATGCCGCGGTCGCCGGTGGCCTCCACGTATTCGCACACGGCCCACGGCAGCCACAGCAGATCGTCCGAGCAGCGCGTGCGCACGCCGGCGCCCGTCTCCGGGTGCCACCAGTGCTGCACGTCGCCTTCGGAAAACTGCCGCGTGCAGCACAGCAGGATGTGCGCGCGCGTGCCCGCCGCGTCCAGCGGCAGCAGATTCACCGCGTCCTGCAGCTGGTCACGGAAGCCGATGGCCCCGCCGCACTGATACAGCGAGCAGCGCGCCAGCATCCGGCAGGCCAGCGCCTGATACGGCAGCCAGCCGCTCAGCAGCCGGTCGAGCCGCGCATTTCCCGTCTCCGTGCGGATGCGGCAGACGCGCGCGCGCCAGTGCGCCCTCGTCTCGTCCAGCGCGGCGCGGGCTTCGTCCGGATCGGCCAGACGGGCGAGCGTCTCGGGAGAATCGGCTCCGCACACCAGCGCAAACGGGCCGCGCACCGTCCACACCCCGGCAAGGCACGGCGTGCCGCCCGTGCCGTATGCGCCGTCATACGCCCGCAGCGCCGCCGAGCGGCCGCAGCAGGTGAAGCCCTCGGGCGTGCATGTTCCCAGCGCATACAGCTGCGCGGGAAACGGCGCGCGCACGTTCCGGGCGGAAAACACGCCGTCCCGGCAGGCGGTCTCGGCCTGCTCTGCGTCCCGCGCGTTCGGCGCCAGCTGCAGCGCCAGCCGCCAGTGCAGGCGTATGGGTGCGGGCGGCTCGACGAGCAGCACGCGCGCCGCCGCCTCCGGCGGAACGAAGGCGTGCGTCACCAGCGCGCCGGCGTCCGTCTGCCGCTCCCAGCGTGCCCAGCCGGGGCCAAACGTGACGCGGCACGGCCCGGACGCCGGCGCGGCAAACAGCGGCACGAACGCACCGTCCGCTTCCGCCTCCAGCGTCTCCGGCCCGGCGATCGCCAGCGGGTCGCCCTGCCAGGGACTGACCGGACACTCGCGCGCGCTGCGGTACCACATGCTCCCGCAGCCCGTGTCGGCGGCAAGGTAGCCGAACGCGCCGTTGGTCAGCGGCAGCTGCCAGGCGCGCGGCGGCAGAGCGGGGGCCGTGTCAAAGCCGAAGCTGCCGTCGTCGCTCCAGCGGCAGGACGGCAGCGCGTCCGGGGCCGGCGCGGGAAAGCGCGGCGCGTCCGCCTGCACGCCCGGCTCGTGCCTGTGCGCCGAGGGCTGCGCCGCCTGCGGCGGCTCGTGCGCGTCGGCGGCGTCCCACAGCGCCTGCGCGCCGGGACCGTCGGCCACGTGCACGCCGCCGGGGCGGCCGAGCAGCTGCTCGCGCTGCAGCCGCTGCAGCCCGCGCTCGACGGCCTGCCGCGCCGGACGGAGATAGGCCCCGCCCTCGTCGGTGCAAAAGACCAGATCATACGCCAGCCCGCAGTCAGTCAGCAGCGCGTGCCGCCGCAGCAGGGCGCAGACGAAGTCCCCATCCGGCTCGTCCGTCAGTTGCGTGCAGACGACGGGCAGATCGCCTGACACGCCGAAGCGCCAGAGGGCCTGCCGCGGCACGCCCGGCGCGCTGCGGGGCCGCCGCGTGAAAAACAGCAGGCGCGCCGCCGTCTGCATGGCGCCCTCCGTCTCCGCCGCGTCCATCCCCAGAAGCGCCGCGCACGCCGACGGCAGCGCCGCGCGCTGCTCGTCTCCGGCGGCCAGCAGCTGCCGCGCACCGGCGCATGCCTCGTCGGCACTGCGCCCGAGGCACAGGGCAAAGCACACCTGCGCCGGCTGTCCGGCGCGCAGCGTCAGCGCCGTGCGCGCGCAGACCAGCGCGTCGCCCGCCGTGCATGCGGCCGGAATGGGGGCCGCCGCCCGGGGCGAGACGGCGGCGCGGCCCGCCGTGACATGCATGGGGCGGCTGCAGGCGAGCGCCATCCACGTCTCCGGCACGCCGCCGCGCGCCAGCCGCCGGATGAGCAGCATGCCGTCCCTCTGCACGGCCTCCAGTCCCAGCCGCCAGTAGGCCGGGTGGCTGCGCGCATCCTCCGGCGGGGCGAGCACCGGCTCGAAGACAAGGCAGAGGGACGCCTCGCCTCCCTCGCCGTCGCGCAGCGTGACGGTGCGCAGCTCTCCGGCAGCCTGCGCCGGAATGCAGATCGCCGTGCGGCACTGCAGCGTGCCGTGCTCGGTCTGGAACACGGCCTGCGAGCCGGACAGACTCCAGTGCCGCGCCGCGTTCGTCCCGTCCGCCGGCAGCAGCAGCTCCGGGGCTTCTCCGCGGCAGAGCCACAGCGCCGGCGTCCCGCCGAGCGTGGCGTCCCGGTAAACCGCCAGCGCGCCGAGCCGCGCGCGCGTCTGTCCCGTTTCGGAAACGGCCAGACCGTACGCCCCGTTGGAGAGCAGCGTTGCGGCGGGCGCTTCGAAATCGGCACCCGCCCCGGCGCGCGCCGGCTCGCCCGGCGTGCGGGCCGCGCGGGGCGCACCGGCCGACGGCGCGCCCCGCCGCAGCAGCGGCGCGCCCACCGGCACGCGCTCCTGCAGCAGCGGGCGGAAGGCGGTCATGCACGGCTCGGCCAGAAACCGGCGCACCATGCTGTTTTCGCACAGCCGGTTTGCCGCCGCGGTTATGCTCATGCCGAGGTGGTGCGCCATCACGCAGCGCACCGCCGTGCCCTCCGGCCCGCGTCGCCGCCCCGGGGTGAAGTCCGCCGCCTCCCAGAAGCCGTAAGGCCCAAGAAGGCCCGCACGCTGCAGTGCGCGCAGGTTCTTTACGGCGGCCTCCGGCTCCACGCACAGCGCCAGAAAGCTGCTGTACGGCGAGATGACCAGGTCGTCCTCCATCCCGCGCCGCAGCGCCAGCGCCGGGCAGCCGTGCGCCTTGTAGCGGTAGTTGAGCGCGGGGTCCAGCGCGGCGAAGGCGCTCTCGGAAATGCCCCACAGCCGCAGCCGCCCCGCCGTGCGCCGCTTCTGCACGAACAGACAGAATTTTGCGCTCTCAAACAGCAGGCTTCCGCGCTCAAGCGGCAAAAACAGCTCCGGCATGAGATATTCAAACATCGTGCCCGTCCACGACACCGTGCCGCGGTAGCCGCAGCAGGCCACCTGCGCCCGCGACAGCGCGCGCCAGCAGCGGCGCGGCACGTCCCCGCGCGCCACAGCCAGATATGCCGTCAGCCGCGCCTCGCTGGAGAGCAGGTCATACCAGCTTTCGGACAGCCGCCCCTTCTCTGCGTCGAAGCCGATGGAGAACAGCCGCCGCTGCGGATCGTACAGCCGCCCCAGCTCCATGCCGTCATACAGCGCGCGGGCCTGCCGGGCCAGCGCGTCGAAGCCGTATTCGGCCAGTCCCCCGGAGGCCGTCAGCAGGCAGGCGGCCAGGTTGCCGCTGTCGACGGTGGAGACGTAGGCCGGGCGCAGCGGGCACAGCCGCGCCGTGTCATACCAGTTGTAAAAATGCCCGTGCCAGCGTTCAAGGCGCGAGAGCGAGTCGAAAAAGCCCTCGAGCATGGGGCGCACACGCTCCGGCGTGGTCAGCCCGAGGTCGAGCGCGGCCAGCGCCGCCGTGAGAAACAGGCCCAGATTGGTGGGACTGGTGCGCCGCGCCAGTCCCACCGGCGGCTGCTCCTGCCAGTTGTCGGGGGGCAGAAAATGGTTTTCCGCGGTGACAAAGCGCTCGAAAAAGCGCCAGATTTCCCCGGCGCGCAGCAGCAGCAATCCACGCTCAGCCGGGCCGGGGAGCGGCGTGCCGCCCGGCGTGCGCTCGAGCAGCGGCAGCAGCCCCGGGGCAAGAATCCACGCCGCGCCAAGCGCCGCGCCCAGCCACGTGCCCCACACGATCAGCGCAACGCCCGTCGGGACGGCCGCCCACAGCAGCGAAAACGCCTCGCGCACCGAGCCGCCGCGCTCGGCCTGCGCGGCGGTCTGCCACTCGAGCAGGCCGCGGTGCGACACCGTCATGCGCCACAGCGCCGTGACGCACGCCGACAGGCACGTCCATGCCTCCGCCGGCAGCAGCCACAGCCGCAGCGCCGACCAGGCCAGGGCCCCGCGCACGCCCCAAAGCACGCCCGCGTGGTGCTTTTCGCGGCCCGGCTCGCGCCGCAGCGCATGCGCCGCCAGCCCCGTCAGCAGCCGGGCCGCCAGCGCCAGGAACGCCGCCGCCGCCGCGGCAGCCGACGCCGCCGACGGGGCCAGCAGGCCCCATAAGAGCGCGGCGAAGCACGCCGGCGGCAGCAGGCTGCGCCGCAGGCTGTCAAACAGCTTCCAGCGCTCGAGCGGCTCCGGCACGCGCTTTTTACCGAACAGCCACGGGGCGTTCTGCCAGTCGCCGCGCGTCCAGCGGTGCATGCGCCGGAAGTAGGCTGCCGGGCGCTGGGGGAAGCCGTCGGTCAGCTCCACGTCGCCGACGAAGCCCGCGTGCAGAAACGCGCCCTCCAGCGCGTCGTGCGAGAGCACGCGGTTTTCCGGAAAGCGCCCCTCCAGACACGTGAGAAAGGCCCGCACGTCGATCAGGCCCTTGCCCGCAAAGCCGCCGCGTCCGAACAGATCCATGTACACCTCGCCGCAGGCCGAGCCGTAGGGGTCGACGCCGCCTACGCCCGCATGCACGCGCGCAAACGCGCTGCCGCAGGCGGACGACAGCTCCACCCCGATCCGCGGGGCCAGCACGCCGAAGCCGCGGCGTACCGTGCGCCGCTTGTGGTCGATCACCGGGCGGTTGAGCGGGTGGAGCATCGTGCCGATCAGCTCGCGTGCCGCGCCGGGGACCAGGCGCGTGTCCGCGTCGAGGCAGAGCAGAAAGCGCGTGCCGGTCAGCGCGGCCTCATCGCCGCTGCGGCAGACGAGCGGGGATTCCCGCCCGGCCAGACACAGGACCAGCGCCTCGATCGCGCCGCGCTTGCGCTCGCGGCCCATCCAGCGGCGGTCGGCGGCGCTGTAGGTGCGCGGACGGGTGAACAGATAAAAGCCGCCGCCGTATTTGGCGTTCAGACCGTCCACCGCGGCCTGCGCGGCGGCGATGCGCGCCTCGCCCTCCGGCAGCGCTTCCTCCGCCGTGTCCGGCAGGTCGGCCAGCAGGGCAAAGCGCAGATTTTCCCCGCAGTCGCGGTTGCACAGGCGAAACTCCTCCAGCCGCCGTGCCAGGGCCGGGCCGGCCTTTTCATCCGTCAGCAGGCAGCTGACGGCGCACAGCGTCCGCCCCCGGTCCGGCACGCCGTCTTCCAGCGCCATGCGCGGCAGCCGCGCCGGGGGGACGAGCCGCAAAATCAGGAAGTCCACCAGCTCCCGCACCAGCTCCGAGGCCGGCAGCAGCAGCGCCAGCGCACACACCGCGCTGTGCGTGGCGAACCCGCCCAGCAGCGCCAAAAACAGCGTTGCCACCACGTTTGCCGCCACATACAGCCCGCCCCGCCGCACACGCGCGGGCCGCCCGAGCGGCTGGCAGAACAAAAACCAACCCACGTGCCGTGCCGCGCCCTCTCCCTCTCGTGCCAGGCGCAGCACGCGCCGCGCCGCCCGGTGCTCGGAGATACCGGCGCGGCGTGCCAGGCGCTCGAGCCGGCGCAGATAATCCTGCCGTGTCTGCCGGTCCATGCGCGCATAGACGCCGGCGGGGTCGCCGCGCAGAATGCGCTCGGCGCGGTCGACCCGTTCGAGCAGCGCGCCGAGATCAAGCGTGCCCAGCAGCCGCAGCGACGTGAACACTGCGGCAAACAGTCCCTCCAGCGCCGGCTCGTCCGGCGTTTTCTCCGCCCGGCGGCACAGCGCGGCCAGCGCCTGCACCAGCGCGGCCCGCAGCCCCGCCGGAACGGCGTTCAGCTCCCGCCGCGAGAGCACCCGCGCGTTTTGACAGCCCTCGAGGAAGATGCGGCAGCGGATCGCCGTCACCTCGCCGCGTCCGACGCGCACCAGCTGCGCGCACAGCTGTGTCACCGCGCACCGTCCCCCGCAGGCCGGCAGGCGGCGCGCATGCTGCAGCGCCTGCGCAGCTGCCGCGCCCTCGCGCTGCGCCAGATACCAGTTGTCCAGCAGCCACTGTGTCCACCCCGGCGCGCCGGGCAGTCCGCCCCAGCGCCGCGCCGTCTGTGTGTGCGCCGCCGCAATCCGCCGCAGCGCCTGCCGGGTGCGCGCGGCTTCCCGGCGCGCCGGAGCCGTGCCGCGCACCTGCATGGTGCGCGCCGTGTTTTCGGCAAATCGCGCCAGCTGCCCGGTCGGCACCTCCGGCGCGTTCTGAAGATCTGTCATGAGGCATACTCCTCCCGCTGTTTCCTACGCAGAGATTGCCCGCTTTGCCCTGCGCTTAAACGCCGCGCGCCGCACGCTTGAACGGGAGAAAAAACGCTTTACAAATGGAAAAAGGTGTGATAATCTTAATTGGATTTTATCCCGTGCGCCAGGTTTCGGGGGTTCCTTTCCCCCTGCCACTTAGCCACCGGGAGATAAAAATGCGGAAAGGAAAGCATACTATGATCACCAAGGAACAGAAGTCCGTCGTCATCGAAGCCAACCACACCCATGAAAACGACACCGGCTCGCCGGAGGTCCAGGTCGCCATCCTCACCGAGCGCATCCGCCAGCTGACCGAGCACCTCAAGCAGCATCCCAACGACGACCACAGCCGTCTGGGCATGTACAAGATGGTCGGCAAGCGCCGCCGTCTGCTCGAGTATCTCGCCAAGAAGGACATCGAGCGTTACCGTGCGATCATCGCCAAGCTCGGCATCAGAAAGTGATCGCCGAAGCACTGCGCCGCAGTGCGTTCCGAAGGGTATGAAGGTTTTTTCGCCGGGACAACCGAATCGTGTCCCGGCGAATTTTCCTATTACCCGTTTTTCAGCCAAACCGTGACACACCTAAGAACCGGCAGGGTCATTCAAGCCTTTAGCGTTTGAAAAAGCGCCGCCCGCAGCGACATTTTTTCAAGTGTTAAAGGCCTTGAAGCGCCCCGCTCACGAAAGGAGCAAAATACATGATCATCCATCATAAGCAGTTCCCCAACCGCAGGAGCTACGAAATCGAATTTGAAGGCCGCCCGCTCAGACTCGAGGTCGGCCACCTGGCCGAGCTGTGCAACGCCGCCGTGCTCGCCTCCTACGGCGAGACCACCGTGCTGTGCACCGTCACCGCCTCCCCCCGTCCCAAGGACGGCATCGACTATTTCCCGCTGTCTGTGGATTTCAATGAAAAGCTGTACGCCGTCGGCCGCATCCCCGGCAGCTTTATGCGCCGCGAGGGCCGTCCGTCCCTGCCCGCCGTGCTGGCCAGCCGCATGATCGACCGCCCGATGCGCCCGCTGTTCCCGACCGACCTGCGCAACGACGTGGTCGTCACCTGCGACGTGCTGAGCGTCGACCGCGACTGCTCCCCGGAGATCACCGCCATGATCGGCGCCTCCGCCGCCACGGCCATCTCCGACGTGCCCTGGGGCGGCCCCATCGCCGGCATCTCCCTGGGCTGGGACGGGGAGCGCTACCTCTTCAACCCCACCAAGGCCGAGCGCGAGCACAACCGCATGACCGTCACCGTCGCGGCCACCCACGCCAAGATCGTCATGATCGAGGCCGGCGGCGATCAGATTCCCGAGGACGTGATGTACGAGGGCATCGTGCAGGCGCACGCGCACCTGCAGCCCGTGCTCGATCTCATCGACCGTATGGTGCAGGAGATCGGCAAGCCCAAGTTCGAGTATGAGCACGCCGCGTTCGACGAGGCGCTGTTTGAACAGCTCGTCGCCAACGAGTTCGAGGGCATGCAGCACTGCATGGACACCGACGACAAGAACGTCCGCGAGGCCCGCGTCAACGAGTGGATCGACGCGATGCGTGAAAAGTATGAGGCAGACCATCCCGACATGATGCAGTATATGGAGGAGATCCTCTACAAGCTGCAGAAGAAGGTCGTCAAGAAGTGGCTGCTCGAGGGCCACCGTGTCGACGGCCGTGCCATGAACGAGATCCGTCCGCTGTCTGCCGAGGTCGGCGTGCTGCCCCAGGTGCACGGCTCCGGCCTGTTCACCCGCGGCCAGACCCAGGTGCTCAGCGTCGCCACGCTCAACACCCTTGCCGCCTCCCAGAAGCTGGACACCATCTGGGAAGAGGAAGAAAAGCGCTTCATGCATCATTATAACTTCCCGGCCTACTCCACCGGCGAGGCCCGCGCCAGCCGCAGCACCTCCCGCCGCGAATACGGCCACGGCGCACTGGCTGAAAAGGCCCTCGAGCCGGTCATTCCCACGGTGGAGGACTTCCCGTATGCCATCCGCGTCGTCTCCGAGGTGCTCTCCTCCAACGGCTCCACCTCCCAGGGCTCCATCTGCGGCTCCACGCTGGCGCTGATGGACGCGGGCGTGCCCATCAAGGCCCCCGTCGCCGGCATTTCCTGCGGCCTGATCCAGGACGGCGACAACTGGACCACCTTCATTGATATCCAGGGCGTCGAGGACTTCCACGGTGAGATGGACTTCAAGGTGGCCGGCACGAAGACCGGCATCACCGCCATCCAGATGGACCTCAAGAACGACGGCCTCAAGCATGAGATCATCAAGAACGCCTTCGAGATCACCCGTGAGGCCCGCCTGCAGATCCTCGACGAGATCATGCTGCCGTGCATCGCCGAGCCGCGCAAGGAGCTGGCTAAAACCGCGCCCAAGATGATCCAGATGAAGATCAACCCCGACAAGATCCGCGAGGTCATCGGCTCCGGCGGCAAGGTCATCCAGAAGATCTGCGCCGACACCGGCTGCAAGATCGACATCGACGACGACGGCAACATCTACATTGCCGCCGAGGACATCGAGGCCTGCCGCGCGGCCCGCACCACCATCGAGGGCATCGTCTTCGAGCCGGAGGTCGGCGCGCTGTATTACGGCAAGGTCGTGCGCATCATCCCCATCGGCGCGTTTGTCGAGCTGGCCCCGGGCAAGGACGGCATGATCCACATCAAGGATCTGGAGTTCAAGCGCACCGAGAAGGTCGAGGACGTGCTCAACGTCGGCGACTACACCTGGGTCAAGGTCACGGAGATCGACGAACGCGGCCGCGTCAACCTCTCGCGCAAGGACGCGCTCAAGGAGCGCGGCGAGGACGGTCCGCGTCCCCCCAGACAGTAAGTAAAAATCGGATCGGGGCCGCGCGATACCGCGCGGCCCTGCTTTTCCCGGCATAAGGAGACGTCATGTACGACAAGCTTGTTCTGCCCAACGGCGTGCGCATCGTCACGCAGCATATGCCCGGCGTCCGGTCGGCCTCGGTGGGCCTGTGGGTCGGCGTCGGCAGCCGTCACGAGGCGCGCGCGGAAAACGGCTCGGCCCATTTCATCGAGCACATGCTCTTCAAGGGCACCGCCACGCGCACCGCCGGCGAGCTGGCGCTGGAGATGGACGCCATCGGCGGCCAGATCAACGCCTGCACCACCCGCGAAAACACCTGTTTTTATGCCCGCGTGCTTGACGAGCATCTCGACAAGGTCACGGAGCTTCTGGCGGATATGTTTTTCAACGCCCGCTTCGACGCGCAGGAGTTCGAGACCGAACGCGGCGTCGTCAGCGAGGAGATCAGCATGTATGACGATGAGCCGGAGGATCTTGTTTCCGAGCGGCTGCTGCTCTCGTCGTTTCCCGGCGCGCTGGGCCGCCCGGTGGCCGGTACGCTTGCGTCCGTGCGCGGGTTCACGGCGGAGGGCCTGCGTGATTTTAAAAAACGCCATTACATTGCCCCGCGCATCGTCATCTCGCTGTGCGGCAGCTTCACGGACGCGGACGTGCGCCGTCTGGCCGATGTGTTTTCCGTCCTGCCGGCGGCAAAGGCCGGCGCGCTGCGTAAAAGCGTTTACCGTCCGGCCTTCACCGTGCGCCGCAAGGCCGTCGAGCAGAACCACATCTGCCTCGGCTTTTCCGCGCCGCCCGCCGGCAGCGACGGGCGCTTTGCCCTGCAGATCTTCAGCACCATTGCAGGCGGCGGCATGTCCAGCCGCCTGTTCCAGCGTGTGCGCGAGGAGCGCGGCCTGTGCTACAGCATCTACAGCTTTCAGGCGTCGTTTACGGACGCGGGCCTGTTCGGCATTTACGCGGGCCTCGGCCGAGAGACCGAGCGGCAGGGCCTGCAGCTGATTCGCGACGAGCTGCTGCGCCTGCGTGAGGACGGCGTCACCCAGCGTGAGCTGGACTGCGCGCGCGAGCAGGCGCGCGCGAGCATCCTCATGTCGCAGGAGTCGACGGCCGCGCATATGAACAAGCTCGGCTGGGGCGAGCTGACGCTCGGCAGCGTGCTGTCGGCGGAGGAGCTGATCGGACGCTATGAGGCCGTCACGCGCGAGGATGTGCGCCGGGCGGCGCAGCAGGTGCTGCAGCCGGAGCGTCTGTCGCTCTCGGCGGTGGGCCGCGTGCTGACTGCGGACGAATATCGCGCGCTGCTGGCCTGAGCGGCGCGGCGCATACTTTTCCGCCCGGCGGGCATGCTATGGGGGAAATCAGGAAAAGGAGCGCTGTGCATGATTATTGACCGGATCGCACTGATCCTTGCAGTCATCGGCGGACTCAACTGGGGCAGCATCGGCCTGTTCCGCTTTGACGTCGTTGCCTTCCTCTGCGGCGGCCAGACCGCGACGCTCAGCCGCGTGATCTACACGCTGGTGGGCATTGCCGCCGTCTGGTGTATCTCACTGATCTTCCGCGACACCGAACGCGCGGAAAGTATGTGAGCATAGGAAAAGCCTTTGTTCCCGTGCAGGAACAAAGGCTTTTTGCGTGATCAGACGGTTTGGAAGGGATCGCTTGACAGCGGCTCAGGCTTCCTCGTGATGAATGAGCCGGCGCTTCTTCCAGCAGTTGGACAGGAAGAAGATGAGGTTGGGGATCATGGTGGAATACGGGGCCAGCGAGAAGCCGAGGAAGAAGCCCGCAATGCCCATCTGCAGCACCGTGCCGAACAGATAGCTCAGGCCGATGCGGAAGAAGATGGCATCCGTCAGCGCCAGCACAAGGAAGTACACGCTTGCGCCGCTGGCCTGCACCAGACCGTTGATCGGCTCGAGCGTGGCCATGGCCGGAAAGCTGATGATCAGCGTGTGCAGAAACAGCGGGGCGAGCGCCAGCACGGCCTCGTCCGGCGTGAAGATGCGGAAGACGAACACCGGGCAGATCAGGAAGATAACGGCGAACACCGCATACAGGATCCACCCAAAGCCGATGCCGGCCCAGACGCATTTGCGCGCACGATCAAATTTGCCCGCGCCGATGTTCTGCCCGGTCATGGTGCTGATGGCGGAGGCGACGGACAGCATGATCTGAATGGTGATCGTCTGCACCTTCATGCCGACGCCGAAGGCGGCGGAGGGGACGATGCCGTAGGCGTTGACCATGCCGGTGACGGCGATCATGGAGATGTTGATGGCGCAGCTCTTGATGGCAAACGGCAGGCCCAGCTTGATGTAGATCTTCAGCACCTTGCCGCTGATACGGAAGCTGGAGCGCTTGAAGTCAAAGCCGAACTGCACACGCCGACGGTACAGATAGACCAGAGAAAGGAGGAGGGAGATCGTCTGGCCGATGATGGTGGCCCAGGCCGCGCCGGCCACACCGAGGCCCATCGGGCCGACAAAAATGAGGTCCAGCACCAGATTGAGGCCCGCAGCCAGACCGATGAACATCAGCGGGTGGCGGCTGTCACCCATGCCGCGCAGAATGGCCGCCACGACGTTATAGCCATAGGCAAAGATCATACCGCCGGAGCAGATAAGCGTGTACGCCCGCGCCTGGGCGAAGGCCTCGTCCGGCGTGTTGAGCAGGCGCAGCACGGGATTGCACAGCGTAAAGCCTATGACCGTCATGAAAATGCCGATGAGCAGCGTGAAGGTGAACAGTGTGCCGATGGCGGCGCGCAGCCCTTCGGTGCGCCGGGCGCCGACCAGCTGGGAGATGTAGATCTGGCCGCTGGTGGCAAAGCCGATGCAGAACACGGTCATGATCGTGAACACCTGCGAGGAAATCGACACCGCCGACAGGCCGGCGCTGCCGCAGAACTGGCCGACAATGACCATGTCGACCATGTTGTAGATCACCTGCAGCAGGTTTGCCAGAATGATCGGCGTCGAGAAGGTCAGGATCTGCCGGTTGATGGGGCCTTCCGTGAGGTCGTTGATCAGCGCTTTGTTCGAAGCCATAGCGCAATGCCTCCTGTGGTCAGAATTCAGGGAAGCCGCTGCAAACTGCATCATTTTATTATCTTGAAAAGTGCCTGCATCGTCAAGTGAAATTTGCTCATGACAGTGCACTGTATCCATAAGAAATTCTCCGCGCCGGCACTTGACAAGACGCGCGGCGCGGCCTATAATTTGGCGCATTCCGCAAAGGGAGGCGCTTGAGCCAACATGCACTACATTCGCCAATTCGGCATCATCCTGCTCATCTCGCTGGTCGGTGAGCTGCTTGGGATGGTGATCCCGCTGCCGGTCCCGGCCAGCATTTACGGACTGGTCCTGCTGTTTCTGGCGCTGCAGCTGCGGCTGCTGCCGCTGGAAGAGGTTCGGGACGCGGCGCATTTCCTCATTGAGATCATGCCGCTGATGTTCATCCCCGCCGCCGTAGGGCTGATGTCCTCGTGGGGTGTGCTGCGGGCCAACCTTGCGGCCTATCTCGTCATCACGCTGGTCTCGACGCTGCTGGTGATGCTTGCGGCCGGCCGGGTCACGCAGCGGTGTCTGCGCCGCGGCAGAAAGCAAAAGCGGAAGGAGGCGTCCTGCCATGACGCTGCTTAAGCAGTCGGTCTTCTTCGGCGTAACGCTCAGCCTGCTGGCCTACGGGCTTGGCATTTGGCTGCAGCGGCGCTTCCGGCTGGCCGTGTTCAACCCGCTGCTGATCTCGGTTGCGGTGACAATCGCGGTGCTGCTGGCGGCGCACATCGACTATGACACCTATTACAATGGCGCAAAATACCTCAGCTATCTGCTGACGCCCGCGACGGTGTGCCTTGCCGTGCCGCTGTATGAGCAGCTGCCGCTGCTGCGGCAGAACTGGAAGGCGATCCTGGCCGGCGTGCTGGCCGGCGTGCTCGTCTCGCTGGCCGGTGTGCTGGCGCTCAGCGCGCTGTTCGGGCTTGACCACGCTGAGTACGTCACCCTGCTGCCCAAATCCATCACCACCGCCATCGGCATGGGCATTTCCGAGCAGCTGGGCGGCTATGTCACCATCACCGTGGCTGTCATCATCATCACCGGCATTTTCGGCAACGTCACGGCCGCCACGGTCTGCCGCCTGGCGCGCATCACCGACCCCATCGCGAAGGGCGTGGCCATCGGCGCGTCGGCGCACGCGCTCGGCACAGCGCGGGCCATGCAGATGGGCCAGACGGAGGGCGCGATGAGCAGCCTTTCGCTGGCCGTCACCGGCCTGCTGACCGTGGCCGGCGCTTCGGTGTTCGCCCACTTTTTATAAACGCCTGATCACGAAAGAAGTCCGGCGGCCCCTTCGGAAGGGGCCGCCGGACTTCTTTGACAGGGACGCTTTGCGGCACGCCGCGAAGCCGGCAGGTCACAGACAAAAAAGCACCCGGCCAACTGGCCGGGTGCTTCTGGAGCGGGCAACGAGATTCGAACTCGCTACCTCCACCTTGGCAAGGTGGCGCTCTGCCAAATGAGCTATGCCCGCATCGGTTGCGTTCAAAACTGTGGCTTATTTTATCATAAAATCGCAGATTGTCAAGTGCTTTTTCCGAAAAGTCTGCGGCTTTTACGGCGATACGAGATTTCGCCCTCCCGCCCCCGCTCTGCCGGAGCGATCTGCAAAAAAACTGTGTTGACATCGGCAGATAACAATGATAACTTTTAAAACTGGTCGGTTCTGGCCGGAATTCAATCGGTTCATACGGGAAAGAGGGAATTTATGCACAGAGAGAAGAGACAGATTGCATTCGGAGGCAAGCCGCTGAGCCTGCGGCGCGTGCTGCTGTACCCGGCGGGCCTGTTCATCATGGCGCTGGGCCTGGCCTTTGCCATCCGCTCGGAGCTGGGCGTCTCGCCTGTGACGTCCGTGCCGTACGTGTGCGCGCGCATTCTCGGCATCAGCGTCGGCACCGGCACCATTGTTGCCTACTTTGTCTTTCTGTTTCTGGAGCTGTGCGTTTACCGCAGGCACTTCCGCCTGGTATATGTGCTGCAGATCCCGGCGGCATTTCTGTTCGGGTGGTTTACGGATGTGACCATGCGCATCGCCGGACGCATCGACCACCACGGCAGCCTGCCCGTTCAGCTGGCCATGGTCATCGTCGGCGTCGTCATTGTCGGCCTCGGCCTGCGGCTGTATCTCACGGCGGACATCATCGCCATCCCGCCGGATGCGCTGGCCGTCGCCTTTGCATGGCGGACGAAGAAGCCGCTGCACCTGTGCAAGCGCGTGTTCGACTGCTGCATGGTGCTGCTGTCGGCGGGCCTGTCGCTGGCGTTCTTCCGCGACATCAGCGGTCTGTGGATCGGCACGGTGATCGCCGCGCTGGGCGTGGGCTACGCGCTGAAATTCTTCTCCCGTCTGCTGGAACAGCCGCTGGAGCGCTGGCTCTACGGCGAGCCGGCCGCGCAGGCGCTCACCGACGTGGGCCACGCGCTGGAGGAAGAGTTCGAGCGCCTCGGGGAATGCGTCGAGCATCTGGAAAAGGACACACAGGAACGGCTTGAAGAGCGCTTCCGCCCCGCCGGCCAGCCGGAATGAGCGATTCATTGCCCACGCAGTGACGATTCTCCCTGTGCTGATGGCGGCCGACGCGCTGTTCGGAAGCCGGACGCTGTTTCTGCGTCCGTGCTTCGACGCGGCGCTGCGCTTTTGCCTGTTCTGCCTTGCGGAACGGGACGTGACCCGGGAATCAGCAAAGCCATATTCTGTAAACAACCGCCGGTTCCTGCAGTGCAGGAGCCGGCGGTGCGTTCCTTTTACAATAAAAAACGATTATGTTTCCCGCTTCGGAGCCTGCGGCATCTGCCAGGCATGGTGATCCGTGTGCAGCAGGTGGTGCGACAGCTCGCCGCAGGGCGCGCCGAGCGCCTCGGCGTACAGCGCCTGCACGTCGGGGTTCTCATGGCTGAAGCGGACGGCCTGGCCGCGGTCGAGCGCCCAGAGCGCGTCGCCGCGCCGGGCGGCCATCTCCACGCCGTCGACGATCGGCTGGCCGCCGCCGCCGGCGCAGCCGCCGGGACAGGCCATGATCTCCACAAAGTCATACTGCACGTCGCCGCGCTCGATGGCCTCGAGCAGCCGACGCGTGTTGCCCAGCCCGCTGGCCACGGCCACGCGCACGTCGCCCGCGCCGGGCACGGAGAACACCGCTTCCTTCCACGCGCCGTCTCCCATGCCGCGCACGGCGCGGAAGGCGTCTGCGTCCGGCTTTTCGCCGGTGATGAGGAAATACGCGCTGCGCAGGGCCGCGTCCATCACGCCGCCCGTTGCGCCGAAGACGACGGCCGCGCCCGTTCCGGTGCCGAGCGGGCTGTCAAACGCCTCGGGCGTGAGCGTTTCGGGCAGGATGTTGTCGCTGCGCAGCAGGCGGACAAACTCGCGCGTGGTGAGCACGATGTCGACGTCGGGATCGCCGCAGGCGTCGCGCATGGGCGCCAGAGCGGCTTCCTCCTTCTTTGCCACGCAGGGCATGACGGAGATGACGCGCATTTTATGCGGGTCGACGCCGATGCGTGCGGCGAAGATGCCCTTGGCCACCGCGCCGAACATCTGCTGGGGCGACTTGGCGGTGGACAGGTTGTCCGTCAGCTCCGGGAAATTGGACTTGACAAAGCGCACCCAGCCCGGGCAGCAGGAGGTGAACATGGGCCAGGAATGCTCTCCGCGGTGGGTAAAGCGGTGGATAAACTCGGTGCCCTCCTCCATGATGGTGAGGTCGGCGGTGAAATTGGTGTCGAAAATATAGTCAAAGCCCAGACGGCGCAGCGCCGCGACCATCTTGCCGACGGTCTCCGGTCCCGGCTCGAGGCCAAACTGCTCGGCCCAGGCCACGCGCACGGCGGGCGCGACCTGCACGACGGTGACGATCTCCGGATCGGCCAGCGCGTCGAGCACGTCGGTCGTGTCGTCCCGCTCGCGCAGCGCGCCGGTGGGGCAGTGGGTGACGCACTGGCCGCAGAAGGCGCAGTCGGCCTCGCGGATGGTGCGGTTGCCGCTGACGCCGACGGTGACGCGCGAGCCGGTGCCGGCCACGTCCCAGATGTTCAGGCCCTGGATCTTGTCGCACACCTGGATGCAGCGCATGCACTTGATGCACTTGCTCTCCTGCCGGATGAGCGGCGCGGTGCGGTCCCACTGGCCGCGGCGGATGTCGTCGTGGAAGGGGATCTGCAGAAGGTTGGCCTCCATGGCCATCTTCTGCAGGGCGCAGTTGCCGCTGCGCACGCAGAAGGCGCACTGGCAGTCGTGCTGGGAGAGGATCAGGCGCAGATTGGTGCGCCGGGCGGCGCGCACGCGCGGGGTGTTGGTGTGCACGGCCATGCCCTCCTGCACGGGGTTGTTGCAGGCGGTGACCAGCCGGTCGACCCCCTCCACCTCGACGGAGCAGACGCGGCATGCGCCGATCTCGTTGAGGCCCTTCCAGTAGCACAGGCTGGGCACGGGCGTGCCGGCCTGCTTTGCGGCCTCGAGGATGGTGGTGCCCTCGGGCACCGAAACGGCTCTGCCGTTGACGGTCAGATTCACCATTTGTCGTGCCTGCCTCCCTTGAATACACCGTAGCCGAAGTGGTCGCAGCGCAGGCAGCGGCCGCTCTCCTCGCGCGCGCCCTGCTCGGTCAGGCCGCACTCGATGCAGACAAAGTCGCCGCGGCGCTCGGCCGCCTCGCGTTCGGTGGTGTTGATGCGGCCCCGGCAGGGCTTGTTGCTCAGATCGGGCGCGGGAATGACCACGTCGGTGGTGATCTCATGCCGGAAGCCAAGGTATTCGTCAATGTTGGCTGCCGCCACCTTGCCGGCGGCAATGGCGCGGATGGCCGAGGCCGGGCCGGTGACACAGTCGCCGCCGGCAAACACACCGCTGGCGAGCGCGCCGCTTGCTCCGGCGATGCTGCTGTTGCTGAGCGCCTCAATGGTACCGCGGTGGATGGGGATGCCGGCGCGCTCGAAGGCGTTGGTCTCGATGCCCTGGCCGATGGCGACGATGATGACGTCCGCCGGAATGCGCACCTCGGCCTGCTCCGCCGGAGCCGGGGCCGGACGGCCGCCGCGCACGAGGCCGGGGATCTGCGGCTGCACCCACAGGGCGGCGGCATGGCCGTCGGGGCCGGGCTCGATGCGTACCGGGGCCATCAGCGTGAGCAGCTCCGCACCCTCGGCGATGGCGCCCTCGGCCTCCTCGGGCAGGGCCGTCATGTCCGCCTGGCGGCGGCGGTAGACGCACGAGACGCGCGCGGCGCCCAGGCGCACCGCGCTGCGCGTCACGTCCATGGCGACGTTGCCGCCGCCGATGACCACCACACGCTTGCCGGTGAAGTCGGGCAGCTCGTCGTCGCCGATGGCGCGCAGCAGCTCCACCGCGCTCATCACGCCCGGGCAGTCCTCGCCGGGAATGCCGGTTTTCTTGTCGGTATGCGCGCCGATGGCGATGTACACGCTGTCGTACTGCGCGCGCAGCGTCTCCAGCGGCAGGTCGGCGCCGACGTCGACGCCGGTGACGGCCTCGACGCCCAGCGAGAGGATGGATTCGATCTCGCGGTCGAGCAGCTCACGCGGCAGGCGGTAGCTCGGAATGCCGTAGCGCAGCATGCCGCCGAGACGGCGCCGCTTTTCGTACACCGTGACCTTATGGCCCATCAGGGCCAGATAGTACGCCGCGGACAGGCCGCCCGGGCCGCCGCCGATGACGGCGACGGTTTTGCCCGTGGCGGGCGCGCAGGGCGGCTGCGGCACGTCGCCGGCTTGATCGACGGCATAGCGCTTGAGGCCGCGGATATTCATGGGATCGTCGAGCATGCTGCGGCGGCAGCGGGCCTCGCAGGGGTGCTCGCAGATGTAGGCGCAGGCGGTCGGGAAGGGATTGTCCTTCCGGATGAGGCGCACAGCGTCGGCGCAGCGGCCGGCGCGTACCAGCGCGATGTAGCCCGGGATATCCACGCCGGCCGGGCACATGGCCACGCACGGGACGGGATCGTCCAGGCTGCCGAGGCAGCGGTGATGCTCGATGTGCGCAAGATAGTCGGCGCGGAAGCCCTCCGTGCCGTTGAGCACCAGGCGCGCGGCATGGCGGCCGATGGCGCAGTCTGCGGTCTCCTCGACGGTGCGGGCAGTCTCCTCGATCAGCCGGAGCGTTTCGGGCTTTGCTCTGCCGTCGAGCACATCGGTCAGCAGCGCGGAGATCTGTGCCAGGCCGATGCGGCAGGGGACGCACTTGCCGCAGGTCTGCGCGCGGCAGAGGTTGAGAAAATTCAGCGCCAGATCCACCGGGCAAAGCCCCGGGGGCGAAGCGGCGATACGCCGTTCCATGTCGTGATAGAGCTGATCGACCACCATCTGCGCCCGGTCCGGGGTCTTGATGTCGAGCCTGCTCATACGCGGTCACTCCCTTCAGCCGGAAGGCTTGTTTGGCTGCCGGATGCGCCCAGGCGCACCCGGCGGCGTTCTTTCCTTCAGTATACACAGGGGAAAACCGGTTTGTCCAGTTGGGAAAATATTCATATTTTACAGTTTTGCGACCTCATTCTCGTGAAAAATGCGAAGACCTCACAGCCTTTTCCGGCGGCCGGACGCCGTGCGGCCTGCGAAAAAAAGCCCGGCGGGCAAGACGGCCCGCCGGGTGTGCAGAGAAACTGCATTATGTAAGAAGCCGGCGTACACTGCGCCCGGCCACCGGTTGCTTTTTTCGTTTGGCATATCAGCTCGGCACGCGCGCAGAGCGCGGCTGTGCATAACGATCAGTCTTTGCTGGCAATCTGTTCAGCGTCTGTTGCGGCCAGATACAGCTCTTCCGCTTCACGCTGCGCCTGGATCAGCAGGTCGATCGCGGCTTCGGTGGCAGACATTACACGCAGATACATTTCCTTATAATCCATCGGTCTATTCCCCTTTCTTTTTCACTTCGAGGCGATTATATGACATCAGATTCGGAAAGTCAACATCTTGTGCCAAACTTCCTGCTATTCGACAAAAGAACACGAAATGTGACATTCCGATCAGGCGTCACAGACCTCCCCGGACCATTGTATCCGCCGGAAAAGGAATGTGTGCGCCTGCCGGGAGCGCCGTCCGAAATTGCTTCCTGACGCATCGAAAGCATTTACAGGACCGCCTGTGATGTGATACAATATAAAATCAATTCAATCCATTTTGCCTTTTGCGGCGGCTGCGGCCGGACGGAGCGGACGGCGCACGGGCGGCCGCGATCAGGATGCGGAATGCATCGCCGCGCAGCGGCGGGAGGAGCTATGTATAACGACTGGTTTCACATCGGCAGGCTGACGATTCACGGCTACGGCGTGATGATCGCGCTGGGCGTGGTGCTGGCGGTGACGATGACGGCACGGCGGGCGAAGCGCCGCGGGCTGAGCGACGACGCGGTGTACGGCATCGTGCTGTGCCTGCTCATCGCCGGGGCGGTCGGGGCAAAGCTGCTGTACTGCCTGCTGCACCTGTCCGACGTGCGGGCCGACCCGGCCCTCCTCATCCGGCCGAACGGCTTTCTCATCTACGGCGGCGTTGTGACAGGTCTGCTGGCCATGGCGCTCTACTGTAAAAAGACCGGCCTGTCATTCGGTGCGTATTTCGACCTGTGCATGCCGGGTGTGGCGCTGGCGCAGTGCATCGGGCGCATCGGCTGCTTTTTTGCCGGCTGCTGCTACGGACGCGAGACACAGCTGCCGTTTGCCGTGGTGTTCCCGGCCGGCAGCATTGCGCCGGCCGGCGTGCCCCTGTGGCCGACGCAGCTGATCTCCAGCGCCGGAGACGGGCTGATTTGCCTGCTCCTGCTGTGGTATGCGCGCCGTCCGCGGCGGCCCGGCAGCGTGGGGCTGCTGTATCTGACGCTGTACGGCGTGGGGCGCTTTGCCGTGGAATTCATCCGAAACGACTATCAGGCCGTACTCGGCCCGCTGTCGTACGCGCAGATTATTTCGCTGGCTGTGGCTGTCGTGGCAGCCGTTTTGTGGCTCGTGCGCGGGGCGGGACCGCTGTCAACGAAAAACACTTGACAGGAAAAGAAAAATGTGATATCCTCACAGGGCTGTAAAGCGCAAACCATTGACAGGAGGTCGCCCGGGTGACGGAGGATCGCGTTTACATGACCATTCTTTTCGATCACTACGGCGCGCTGCTCACCGAGCGCCAGCAGAAGCTGATGGCGCTGCGCTATAACGACGACCTTTCCCTCTCCGAGATCGCGGAGGTCTCCGGCGGGACGCGCCAGAGCGTGTGGGACACGCTGCGCCGCGCCGAGGCCGTTCTTCAGGATATGGAAGCCAGGCTGGGCCTGGTTCGCCGGTTGGCTGCGCACCGCGCAGCCGCTGCACGCATGGAGCAGCTGCTCGGCGAGCTGACCGGGCTGACCGAAGGCCGCGCCCGCGCGCTCTGTCAGGAGCTGGCGCAGTGCGCTGCCGAGTTCAAGGAGTAAACAATGGCGTTTGAAAATCTTTCCGAAAAGCTTTCCGCCGCCTTCAAGCGGCTGCGCGGCAAGGGCCGTCTCACGGAGGCGGACGTCAAGGAGGCCATGCGCGAGGTGCGTCTGGCGCTGCTGGAGGCCGACGTCAGCTATAAGGTGGTCAAGAGCTTCATCAACACCGTCACCGCCCGCGCCACCGGCGCGGAGGTGCTCGAGAGCCTCTCGCCGGCGCAGATGGTCATCAAGATCGTCAACGAGGAGCTGTGCGCCCTGATGGGCAGCGAAAGTCAAAAGCTCATCATCGGCCCGAAATCTCCCAGCGTTGTGATGCTCGTCGGCCTGCAGGGCGCAGGCAAAACCACCAACGGCGCAAAGCTGGCCGCCTTCATGAAGCGGCAGGGCAAGCGGCCGCTGCTGGCCGCGTGCGACATTTACCGGCCCGCCGCCATCGCCCAGCTGGAGACGGTGGGCGCAAAGCTGGACATCCCCGTCTTCCAGATGGGCCAGTCCGACCCGGTGGACATCGCAAAGGCCGCGGTGGAGCATGCAAAGCGCTTCGGCAACGATCTGGTGTTTCTCGACACGGCAGGCCGCCTGCACGTCGACGAGGCGTTGATGGACGAACTGCGGCGCATCAAGGCCGCGGTGGAGCCGAGCGAAATTCTGCTGGTGGTCGACGCGATGACCGGCCAGGACGCCGTCAATGCCGCCTCCGCCTTCAACGACGCGCTGGATATCACCGGCGTGATGCTCACCAAGCTGGACGGCGACGCCCGCGGCGGCGCGGCCCTCTCGGTCAAGGCCGTCACCGGCAAGCCCATCAAGTTTTCCGGCACGGGCGAAAAGCTCGACGCCATCGAGGTGTTCCACCCGGACCGCATGGCCTCGCGCATTCTCGGCATGGGCGACATGCTCAGCTTCATCGAAAAGGCCGAGCAGAGCTTCGACGAGAAGAAGGCCGCCGAAATGCTCGAGCGGCTCAAGCAGAACCGCTTCACGCTCAACGACTTCCGCGACCAGCTGGCGCAGGTGAAGAACATGGGGTCGATCCAGGAGCTGGCCGGGATGCTGCCGGGCGTGGACGCCAAGGCGCTGGCCGGCGCGCAGATCAACGAAAAGGACCTGGCGCACATCGAGGCGATCCTGCAGTCGATGACGCCGGACGAGCGGGAGAACCCCTCCCTGCTCAACAGCAGCCGCAAAAAGCGCATCGCGCAGGGCAGCGGCACGAGCGTGGTGGAGATCAACCGCATGCTCAAGCAGTATGAGGTCACAAAGCAGCTGACCAAGCAGATGTCCGGCTCCAAGCGCCGGCGCGGGATGAAGTTCCCGGGCCTGCCGTTCTGAACCGGCTTCGATAAATGATTTTAATTTGGAGGTGAAATACATGGTCAAGATCAGACTGCGCAGAATGGGCGCCAAGAAGAACCCCTTCTACCGTATCGTCATTGCCGACTCCCGTTACCCGAGAGACGGTCGCTTCATCGAGGAAATCGGCACCTACGATCCTCAGGCAGACGCCAGCGTCAAGGTCGACGCCGAGCGCGCAAAGTACTGGCTCTCCAACGGCGCACAGCCCACGGAGACTGTCCGCGCGCTGCTCAAGAAGGCTGAGGCGCTTTAAGGAGAATGCAATGAAAGAGCTTCTGACCTACATCATACAGAACCTTGTTTCCAAGCCGGACGAGGTCTCTGTGGCCGAGCGCGAGGCCGACGGCGAAACCGTGTTCGAGGTGCGGGTCGCTGAAGGCGACATGGGCAAGGTCATCGGCCGTCAAGGCAGGATCGTCAAGGAGATCCGCGTGCTCATGAAAGCCGTCGCCCAGCGAAAGGGCAAAAAAGTGTCCGTGGAGATCATGGACTGACACATGTCTCAGAAAAGGGCCGCTCTGCGGCTCTTTTTTGAAATGTACGCCGATGCGGCAGAATACCCTGCGCGCCGTACCTGTGCCGTGCCGCGCGCGGAGAAGGGATCGACCATGAAGCAGCAATATCTGGAGGCCGGGCGGATCGTCAACACCCACGGCATCGCCGGCGAGGTGAAGATCCAGCCCTGGACGGACGACGCGGCGTTCCTGCGCCGGTTCCGCGTGTTTTATCTGGACGGAGCGCCCCTGCGCGTGAAGAAAAGCCGTGTGCACAAGGACTTTCTCATCACTGCGTTCGAGGGGCTGGACGATATCAATGCGGTCATGCCGCTGAAAAACAAAATTCTTTATTTCGACCGGGATGACGCGGCGCTGGAGCCGGGGACGTATTTTCTGGCCGACCTCATCGGTGCGCAGGTCGTCGGTGAGGACGGGACGGCCCTCGGTACGCTGCGCGAGGTGATGGAGCTGCCGCGCGGGCGCGTGTACGTCGTGCAGGGCGAGCGGGAGATCCTCATTCCCGCCGTGCCGGAATTCGTGCGCGGGGTCGACGCCGAGGCCGGCGTCATCACCGTACACCTGATCGAAGGACTTTAATTCAGGAGACAAAGCAAGCCAATGAGTAGTTTTCGCGTGGATATTATGACGCTGTTTCCGGACACGATGCAGGCCCTGCTGGGCGAGAGCATCCTGGGCCGGGCGGCAAAAAAGGATATATTGGACATTCACTGCGTGCAGATCCGCGACTATACGACCAATCGCCAGATGCAGGTGGACGACTACCCCTACGGCGGCGGCTTCGGCTGCGTGCTGATGGCGCAGCCGCTCAAAAGCTGCCTGGACGATGTGATCGCCCGCGCCGGGGAACGCCGCCGCCGCGTCATTTACATGTCGCCCCAGGGCAAGACGCTGACGCAGGACGTCGCGCGCCGGCTGGTGCGCGATTACGACCATCTCGTGCTGGTGTGCGGGCACTATGAGGGCATTGACGAGCGCTTCATCGAGGCGTGTGTCGACGAGGAGATCAGCATCGGCGATTATGTGCTCACCGGCGGCGAGCTGCCGGCCATGGTGCTGACCGACTGCGTGTGCCGCATGGTGCCGGGCGTGCTGGCCGACGAGGCGTGCTACACCGGCGAGAGCCACTGGGACGGCCTGCTGGAATACCCGCAGTACACCCGCCCTGCCGTGTGGGAGGGCCGGCGCGTGCCGGAGGTGCTTGTGTGCGGCAACCACGCCGAGGTGGCGCGCTGGCGCACACGCAAGCAGCTGGAGCGGACGCTCGATAAGCGGCCGGACATGGCCGCGCGGCTCGATCCGGCGCTGTTCGGGGAAATTCTGCGCGAGCGCACGCCGCAGCCGAAGCAGTGGCGCTTCGACTGCCGCCGGGCCGAGCCGGCAGACCTGCCGCAGATCATGCGGATCGTCGAGGACGGGCGCGCCTCGCTGGCGGAGCTGGGCATTGAGCAGTGGCAGACCGGATATCCCACGTGGGACAATTATGAGTTTGACGTCGCGCGCGGCATCGCCTGGGTCATCACCTCCGGCGAGGAGCTTGCTGCGGCTGCGGCCATCGACTTTGCGCCGGACCCCGCCTACGCCGCCATCGAGGGCGCCTGGCTGACCGACGGTAATTATGCCAGCATCCACCGTGCCTGTGTGGCCAAGGCCTTCCGCGGGACGGGCGCGGCCTCTGAGCTGCTGTCGCTGGCGGAGGATCTGGCGCTGGGCAGCGGCTGCGGCGCGGTGCGCGTCGACACGCACGCGGGCAACACTCCCATGCGCCGCCTGCTGGAGAAGAACGGCTATACCGAGTGCGGCGTCATCACGCTGCTGTCCGGCAGCGAGGCCGGGCAGAAGCGCGTCGCCTACGAAAAGAAGTTGGTTTGATCCATGGGAAAGCTGACCGATTACAACGAGATCCGCGCGCTGCTTGCGCGGCACAGCTTTCATTTTTCCAAGGCCCTGGGGCAGAACTTTCTCTGCGCCGCCTGGGTCCCGGAGGAGATCGCCGACGCGGCGGAGCTGGATCGGGAGACGGGCGTGCTGGAGATCGGACCCGGTATCGGGTGCCTGACGGCGGAGCTGTCGGCCCGGGCCGGCCGTGTCGTTGCCATCGAGGCGGACCGGCGGCTGCTGCCCGTGCTGGCGGAAACGCTGGAGGGGCGGGAAAACGTCGAGATCGTCTGCGGCGACGCGCTGCGGCAGGATCTGGCGGCTCTGGCCGCTGAGAAGCTGGCGGGCCTGCGGCCCGTCGTGTGCGCCAATCTTCCCTACAGCGTCACCTCCCCGCTGCTGACGGCCATGCTCGAGGCGCGCTGCTTTGAGACGATGACCGTGATGATCCAGAAGGAGGTGGCCCAGCGCATCTGCGCCGGGCCGGGCAGCGCGGCCTACGGCGCGTTTTCCGTCTTCGTGCAGTGGCACGCCGTGCCGCGCATCTGCTTTGACGTGCCGCCCGGCTGCTTCATCCCGCAGCCGAAGGTCACCTCGAGCGTGCTGCAGCTGCAGCGCCGCAAGGCGCCGCCCGTGCCGGTGCAGGACGAGGGGATGCTCTTTCGCGTGGTGCGCGCGGCCTTCGGGCAGCGGCGCAAAACGCTGTCGAACGCGCTGTGCGGCGGCGGCTTTGCCAAGCCGGATGTGACTGCGGCGCTGGAGGCGGCGGGGATCGACCCCGGCGTGCGCGGCGAACGGCTGGGCCTGCCGGAGTTTGCGCGCCTGGCGGACGCCTTCACCGTCCTGACCTGGGACGGCGGCGCGCCTGTAAAATGAATCATTGTGTGCCGCTGCGCGCCGTGCGTGCGGCGGCGCTGTTTTTCCGGGCCGCCCGGCCCGCAGTAGGGAGGGACCGCAATGCTCAAACGCTTTCTGGCCTATTACCGGCCGCATAAAAAGCTCTTTGCTCTGGATATGTCGGCCTCGCTTCTCGTCTCGCTCCTTGGCGTGGCCTACCCCATTATCACGCGCGCCATGCTCAGCGACTTCATCCCCAACCGGCAATACCGCCTGATTGTGACGGCGGGCGTGGGGCTGCTGGCGCTGTACGGCGTGCGCATGCTGCTCAATTACTTCATCCAGTATCAGGGCCATATGATGGGCGTGCAGATGCAGGCAAGAATGCGCAGCGACCTGTTCACACACCTGGAGAGACTGCCCTTCTCGTTTTACGACGGGCAGGAGACCGGAAAGCTCATGGCGCGTATGACCAACGACCTGTTTGACATCAGCGAGCTGGCGCATCACGGGCCGGAAAACCTCATCATCTCGACGGTGACGGTGCTCATTTCGTTTTTCTACCTGATGACGATCGACGTGTGGCTCTCGCTCATCATCTTCCTGTGCGTGCCGGTCCTGCTGCTGGTGGCGGCGGGCACGCGCATGCGCATGCGCCGCGCGTTTCAGAAAAGCCGGCAGGCCGTGGCGCAGATCAACGCCTCGCTGGAGAGCAGCATCTCCGGCATCCGCGTGACGCGCGCCTTCACCAACGCCGAAAAGGAGCAGGAGAAATTCGAGGTGGGGAACGCGCAGTTCCGGGAGGCCAGCCGCGACGCCTACCGGGCCATGGGCCGGTTCCATGCCTCGACCACCTTCATCACGGACATTTTCAACGTGGTGGTGCTGGTGGCGGGCGGACTGTTTCTCTACCGCGGGCGCATCACCTTTGCCGATTACTCGGCCTTCATCGTGTCGATCAACCTGTTCCTCACGCCGGTGCAGACGCTCATCCGCTTCATGGAGCAGTTTCAAAACGGCGTGGCGGGCTTCGAGCGCTTTCTGGAGATCCTCGACGAGCCGCCCGAGCGCGACAGCCCGGGGGCGCATCCCGTCGAGCGCCTGCGCGGCGAGATCGAGCTGGACGGCGTGTCCTGCAGCTATGACGGCGTGCACGAGGTGCTGCGGGATGTGAGCCTGCATATTCCGGCCGGACAGACCTTCGCGCTGGTCGGCCCGAGCGGCGGCGGAAAGACGACGCTGTGCCACCTCATCCCGCATTTTTACGACATCTGTGCCGGCTCGCTGCGCATCGACGGCGTCGACGTGCGCGAGATCACGCTGGAATCGCTGCGCCGCAACATCGGCATCGTGCAGCAGGACGTCTACCTCTTCAACGCCAGCATCCGCGACAACATCCTCTACGGCCGTCTGGACGCCTCGGAGGAGGAGGTCGTCGAGGCGGCAAAGCGCGCCGGCATTCACGACTTCATCCTCTCGCTCGACGACGGGTACGACACCGTCATCGGCGAGCGCGGCGCGCGCCTGTCCGGCGGCCAGCGCCAGCGGCTGTGCATCGCGCGCGTTTTTCTGAAGGATCCGCCCATCCTCATCCTCGACGAGGCCACGAGCGCCCTGGACAACGCAACCGAGCGGATGATCCAGCAGTCGCTCGACGCGCTGTGCCACGGGCGGACGACGCTGGTGGTGGCGCACCGGCTCTCGACGGTGAAGAACGCCGACGAGATCGCCGTGCTCGACCACGGCCGTGTGCTCGAGCGCGGCACGCACGAGGCCCTGCTGGCGCAGGACGGTCTGTATGCCGGTCTGTACCGCGAGCAGTTCCGCACCGCATAAGCGGTGAAATACCGAAAAGCGAACCGCCCTGCCGCATTGCGGCAGGGCGGTTTGTCAAGAGATAGGAGGGAGGAGGAAAATCAGCTGTTGGCCGGCTGGCCGCCGGAAACGGCGTTGCGGATGCTGCGGCGGGTGAGCAGCCGGCTGAAGAGGCGCACTGCGTGACCGGTGAGCAGCGCGGTGATGACGGTGCCCTCGCGCGTGCCGACGATGCGGCCGCGGAAGAAGACCAGCGAGAGCAGGATGGAAAGAACGACGCAGCTGACGTCAAAGCAGACCTTGACGGCGCCGAAGTTCTTCTTGGCTTTACCGGCGATGGTTTTGGCCAGCGCGTCGCCGGAATTCATGATGACGTCTGACAGGACCGACAGCGCCGTGCCGAAGCCGACGATGACGACGCCGGCCAGAACCAGAAGCAGCCGCACGCCATAGCGCTCGACCGGGATCGGCGTGACGCACCACATGCCGAAATCCAGAAACGCGCCGAACAGGAACGACACCGGCAGCTGCAGCAGCTGATACGGCTTGAATTCTTTTCTCAGCAGCACGATCTGTCCCACGATGAGCAGGCTGTTCCAGATGACCATCCACATCCCCAGGGTCAGCGACGTGAAGCGGAAGCTGAGCACATTGGGGACCGATGAGATCGGCGAGATGCCAAGCTCCGCGCGCTTCGTCAGCGCCACGCCGAGCGCTGTGATAAACAGGCCGGCAACGCATTCCGCGTAGCGGATGAGCTGCTGCCTGCGTGCATTTGGTTTCATAGCAGCGCCTCCAGATTTTCATAGATACGCTGCTGGAAGCCGGCGATCTGCTCGCACTCCTGTGCGGAGAAGCCCTGCAGCGCGGCCTTCTCGATCTCGCCGAATACCTGCTCGACCCGCTTGACCTGCTCCCAGCCCAGGCTGGTGAGGAACACATTGACGCTGCGGCGGCTGGACTCGTTTGCGACACGGCGGAGCAGGCCCTTTTTCTCCATGCCGTCCAGCAGGCCCGACAGCGAGGCCGGCTCGACGAAGCAGCCCTTTGCAATGTCCTTCTGTACGGCTCCGTCGTGATCCCTGAGGTAATCGAGCACCTTGGGCTGCCCGATGCTCAGGCCCGTGTCCTTCAGACCGGCAAACAGCTGCTTGTAGATCATCATGTGTACGGCGTACTGCAAATAATGAAAGGATTGTTTTTCCACGTGTTTCTCTCCTGCTTCCGTGTCAGTTCTGCTCCCGGCAGGCCTTGCCGAGCGGCGGCTCGTCCTCGAATCGGCTGCTGAAGAAATCGGCCGCCGGGCCGGTGAACAGCGCCGTCAGAATCGTGCCCTCCCGTGTGCCGACGATGGCGCTGCCGTAAAACAGCATCGACAGCAGCGCAGCCAGACAGATGCACCCGAGGGCGAAGAGCATCTGCATCTCATCCCGCTTTTTCCCCGTGCGCGCCGCCAGCGTCGTGACCAGCGCTTCGCCCGCAAACGGAGCCGGGACTGCCCGCCGTGCCAGCGCAATGCCGAAGCCGGAGATCACAACGCCCGTCAGGCACAGCGCCAGCCGCGCGGCATAGCCCTCCGCCGGAAGCAGCGCGGCAAGAGATCCGCTGAGGTCAACGAACCAGCCGAGCAGCACCGCACGCAGCAGCCGCACCAGCTGTGCCGCGCGCAGCCCGCCGCTCAGCGCGGCCTGCAGCGCGATCAGTACGGCGCCCCAGGCGATCACCCATGTGCCGAGCGACAGGGCCGGCAGCCGGGTAACCAGGACATTGGGCACCGAAAACACCGGCGGCAGGCCCAGGCCCGCACGCCCCGTCACCGCAATGCCCGCCGCTGTAAACAACAGTCCGAGCAGGCAGTGCAGATACCGTTTCACCGTTTTTCCTGTCTTCATCGTTTCCGCCTCCAGACGTCCGGATTTTACAGAAACCGGTGTGCCCCATAATTGTTAGCATCCTAACTGTTTGCATCATAAGTATACGCCGCCGCTTGCGTTCTGTCAAGAGGTCTGCGAAAATTCTCCCCGGATGTTCGGCTCCGACAGAAAGAGACGACCGGGAAACGGCTGCGCATGCTGCGGCAGTTTTTTTCGCGATCCGGTATTCCGGGAACGGTTCGTTTTGCAGCAGGCGCGTTTTCTCAGCGCGCAGATCACAGCAGAGTCACATCGATGTCCGGACGGGTCTGCCCGAGGAAGTCAGCCCGCCACACAACGCGCTCCGCCGGCTCAAAATGCAGCGACGAGCAGACGCACCGGGTCCCCGGCGCGGCATCATCCGGCAGCAGGAAGGCCGCGCCGGTCTGCGTCAAGGCCGCGCCGGCCTCGTGTCCGGCGGCGCAGCGGGGGCGGTCGGCGGGGGCGCAGTCCGTCAGCTGCAGACTGCCCCCGGGCAGCGGCGGCGTCAGCGTATAGGTCATCTGTACGCAGTGGGCCGGCAGCTCGCAGCCGGGCAGCGCCACGGCGGCCGAGCACAGAGTCCTGGCCGTATGCTCCAGCACGTGCAGGAGGAATACCTCGCCCGTAACCGGGTGGCGCAGGGAGAAATCGGCGGCGTTGCCGTCGGTGACGAGGCGCCCGGCGGGCAGGCGCTGCGGCTGCTGACAGAGCCTCAGGCGCAGCGTGCGCAGCTGCGGGCGGCGCGCCGTGGCCCAGGGGAAGCTGACGCGCCAGATCACCCAGCAGTCGCCCGGCTCCAGCCCGTACTGGGCGATGGCGGCGCGCGCAGCCGTGCCGTTGGATGCGGGGAACATCGGCAGCCAGCACGTGCTGCAGGCGTGCGACTGCGGCGCGGGACGGCCGTTGATTTCGGCCGTGCAGTCGACGCCCGGCTTCAGCGGATTTTCCGCCTCGGCCTGCAGCCGCCGGTCCTCCGTCCACGCCGCGCCGTCCTCCTCCGGCGTGAGGTCCCATTTTTCCGCAAAGGCGCGCACCGCCTCTGCCGGCACGCGGCGGCACACGTCGGCCACCAGACCCTTGCCGCAGGCATACACTGCCGGCACGCGCCATGTCTCGCCGGCCCAGTCGAAGGCGCAGCCGGTTTCGATCGTCTCGCCGGGCTTCGTGCGTCCCTTGCCGCCGGCAAAGCCGCCCTCGAAAAAGACCTCCCAGGGCGCGGCTGCAGCGGCCTCCGCCGCGAACGTCCCGGTGTCCGCCGGCTGTGCCGGACGTTCGGACGCCGGCTCCGGCTCAACGGGCGCGGGCGCGCCGGTCATGCGGATGCGGCGCAGGTCAAAGCCGGACTGCAGCGCCTGCAGATAGGCGAAGGGCGCGTCCATCGGCGTGAGCGAGAAGGCCGCGGCGATGGCGTCAAGCGCTGCCTGCGCGGCCCGGCCGGGGCGGTTTTCCTGCAGATAGGCTTCAAACTGTGCCGCGTCCCACTGCCACGCCTGCTCGAGCGCGTCGGCGCTGCCGCAGGCCAGCAGCAGGCGCAGCAGGTCGGAAAAGCTGCGCGCGATGGGGTGCACCTGCTCGCCCGGCGCGTTCATCGGGCTGACGGCGAACACCGTCTCGCCGAAGCCGCGCACAAAGCAGTAATGTACGCCGTCAACGCTGGCTGCGCCGAGCATCCGCGCGCCCTTCGGCGTGCAGGAGTATGATACGCGGCCCGCTTCCGGCGCGATGCCGAGCGGGGCGAGAGAAAGGTTTCTTCGGGTGAGGCTTGTCTGATCCATGGGAGGCTCCTTTGATATGATATGATCGATCCGGTTGAAAACGCCGGGCCTGAAAGGCCCGGCGTACAGCTTTTATACGGGGCGGAGGAAGGCCCGGCGCGTTACGGCCGTTCGGCATAGCCGGCGGCGTCGAAGGTGATGCGCTGCCCGTCAACGGTTTCGGTGCAGCTTCGCAGATCGCTGCCGTCCTGCGTGCGGTAGCGCCAGCCGCCTTCATCCATCATCCAGCCCTCGGCGGTGAGGCCGGGGTACAGGAAAATATTCAGCGACAGGCGGGAGCGCAGCTCGTTGTCCTGGAAATGCCACCATTCGCTGGTCAGACCGCCGAAGCCGGCGGCCTTCATATAGTCTGCCAGCCGGTTGGCGGCAGCGTTGTTTTCGTAGATGCTGGAATACCAGCTCAGATCGTGCATGTCTGTCTGCATGGCCAGCTCCTCGCCGGTGTCCAGCTCCTCGAGCGTGAGGTCGAGGGCGATGCCCATGTTGTGGCAGGAGCCGCGCGTGGCAAGAAAGTTGGCCAGCGTGAAGCGGTCGTTCGTCACCAGCGCGCGGTAGGTCAGCTGCTGGCCGTTGGCGACTGCGGGCAGGGTGACCGCCTCGCCCGAGACCGTTTGCTCCGGCAGCGGGTGGTCGACGATGCGCAGCGCCAGCGAATAGACGGACTTGGTGGCCATGTTGGGGCGGTAGGCGTCGTAGATCTTCAGGCGGTAGCCGTCGTCGCGCACGGCACGGGCGGCCTCCATCAGACGGTTGGCCACGGGGTAGAGCAGCGGGGCCAGCTGGCGCCCGTCTTCGAGCGCGACGCCCTCATAGCCGGCGACGACCGTGCCGGTCACGTCCGGAATGTCGTATCCGTGCACCGTAAAGTGCGAGGCGGTGCTGTTGGTGATGCAGTAGGCGCACAGGTCGCCGAGATAGTCCGGCAGGTTGATGAGACAGTAGTCGCTGTCGATGTAGCCGCGCTCGTGGTCGGTCTGCACGAGAAAATAGCCGTTCTCCTCGCCCAGCACGCACAGCTGCTTTGCCGCCGGAGCGGTGTCCAGCTCGTCGGCGCCCTCGCTGGGCCGGTCGAGCACGGGCAGGTCCTTCAGCGGCCAGACGGGGGCGTACAGGGGCGTCGCGTCCGTCAGAAAGCTGCACGTGCCGGGCGCGGCGGCCATCTCCTCCTCGGCGCGGCCGTCGCCGCCGAGCGCGGAGATGCGGAAGCGGCAGTCTGCGCAGGAGGGCAGCCGGCCCGTCTCATAGGTGAGGATCTCGCTGCCGTGCGGCAGCTCCGCCAGCACCGTCCAGACGCGGCGGTCGACGTCCCACTGCTCGAGCCGGTAGGATTCGCCCTTCGTCTCGTTCCAGCTGAGGGTGTAGCTGTTTTCGCCGGTGCGCCGGGCGGTAAGCGTCAGCTCCGTGCCCAGCAGGTTGTCCCGGCTGACGGTGACGCGCTCGGACAGCGTGCCGTACAGCGTCACGGCTCCGTCCCGGTGTACGGCGCGCACGGCCAGAACCGCCGGGCGCTCATAGTCCGGCAGCGGCAGGTCGCCGTCCTCGCCGAAGTTCAGCGTCCGGCGGGGTACGTCGGTGCTGCAAAGCGGGAGAAAGCGATCCGTTTCATAGTCGAGCAGGCACAGCTCATAGGTCGCGCCGTCGCGGTCGGAGGCGTCCCAGGAGAGCGCGGCGGTGCAGTCTGTATCGCGCACGCGGCAGGCGGGGTGCCCGGTGGGCATCGGCTCGGGCGTGACGGACACGCGCAGCGCGCCGGTTCCGGCGCGCGTGAGCGTGCGGCCGAGCACGCGGTACTGTCGCGTCGGGCGCACGGTGATGCGCACCGGCATCCCGTCCTCCACGCCGTCGAGCGGGCAGGAGGCGGTCTCCACGTCCCGGCGCAGCAGGCAGTCGCCCTGCTTGCCGCCGTCCTGTGCGTAAACCTCCACCCGGTAGCCGTCGGCTGCAGGGGCGCTGCTCCACGAGGCCGTGTACTGCCCGCCGCCGACGGACAGCACAGCCAGCTGCGCGTCCTCCGGCAGGGCGGAGCCTGCCTGCAGAAACGGCACGGCAAACAGCGCCGCAGCTGCCAGAACCAGTACGCATACAACGCACAGAAGAACGATACGGATCGGTTTTGTCATAATGGACCTCTTGCGGGAGCGTCTCCCGCGTCACTTGATGTATTGCCAGGGGGTGCGCGCATAGGGCATACGGTAGAAGTCGTAATACAGCTTGCCCTTTGCGCGGTATGCCATTTCCAGCTCGGTGTCGAAGATGTTGGTCACGCCGTCGAGGTCGATCTCCACCCAGCCGTGCGGCGAGCGCGCCGTGCCCACCACGCCGCTGATGATGCGGGAATCGTACCCCAGCTGGCGCGAGAGGTAATAAAACACGGCGGCGTAGCAGTAGCAGTTGCCGCGTCGGGTGCGCAGCATGGTCAGGCCGTCGTCCATCGACCAGCCGGTCTGGCCGATCTGATAGTAGTTGCGGCGCAGATAGGTGAAGCTGTCGCGCGTGTAGAGATAGGCGGCGCGCAGCTTTTCCTCCTGCGTCATATCGGGCGTGGTGATCTGGTCGAGGATGGCGGTGATGTAGCCGTCCATCTCGGCGTTGCCGCTGGTATACCGGCCGTCGGGGCCGAAGGCCAGCGTGCCCACCGTGGTGTTTGAGACGGGCCGTCCGTCCGCGCCGATGTAGTACAGCGCGCTTCCGACGAACAGCGGGCCGGGCGCGAAGCGCCGCTCGGCGGCGGCATTGCTTGTCCAGACCTCGTGCTCGCTGTCCTCTGCCGTCGTATGCTGCACGGCGGCCTCCATGACGTCATTGTACGCCCAGTGCTGCGCGGAAACGTCAGAAAAAACGGGGAGCAGAATTTTTTTTACGGAGGCGGCGTCCGCCTCGCGGTTCAGCGCGCGGTTGGTCAGGCGCGCGGCCTCGGCACGGGTGAGCGCCGCGTCGGGATGAAAGGAGCCGTCCTCATAGCCGGTGATCCAGCCGTTGGCCTGCGCTGAGGCGACGCCGGCATAGAACGGATGCTCCTCCGGCACGTCCGGGAAGGAGCAGGCCTCGTCCGTCATCGGGAAAAGGCGCGCCAGCATGGTGACGAACTCCGCGCGCGTGACGGCGTCGTTCGGGCGGGCCAGGCCGTCCCCGGCGTCCATCAGGCCGGCGGCGATCAGCGTGGTGACGGCTTCGGCAAACCAGTCTCCGTCGGAGACGTCGCGCGGCGCGGGCACGTCGCTTTCCGCGGCGGCCTCAGGATCGGCCAGCAGACGGAAGACCAGCTGGGCGGCCTCGGCGCGGGTGAGCGTGCCGTTCGGGCGGAAGCTGCCGTTTTCATAGCCGCTCATATAGCAGACGTGCTGCTCCGTCAGCGCGGGCGCGAAGACGGCCGTGAGTGTGCAGTCGTTAAAAATGCGCATCTCTGAGAGGTCGACGCGCGCGCCGGTCTCATCCGTCCAGAAGCAGACGGGGCGGCCGGCCGCGTCGGCCGTCGGGGCCTTGCGGCAGGTTTTTCCGGTGCGGACGATCTCCAGCCGGGAGCTGTCGTCCAGCCGGTAGGTGACGGCGTGGTCGATCACGGGGACGAACACGGCGTAATAATCCGTGCCGTCCAGGACGCTTCCGCAGTCGCCCGGGGCGTACTGCGGCTCGGTCTGCATGTCCTCGCCGGCCCAGCCGCGGAAGTACGAGCCGAACTGCGCGAGCGTTTCGCCCTCCGGGAAGGTGAAGCTGCCGTCGCGTGCGACGGTCACCTGCCCCTGAAAGCTGCGGCCTCCGCGGGTGTGGAAGGTCAGCTGTGTGCCGCTGAGGTCCGTGTCCTCCGGCAGCTCAGGCTCAGAGCTGTCCGGCGCTTCGGCGGGCAGCATCCCGTCGGGCTGCTGCGGCTGTTCGATCCCGGGCAGCGCGCCCGGCGCGGCGGTCTGCAGGGCCGATTGCAGCGGCGCGGGAGAGAGCGCGGCCTGCGCCGGTGTAACGCTGAGCGTCAGCACAGCCAGCAGCAGCGCCAGCGGGCGCAGAAGGGCTGATCTGTGTCTGTTCATACCCTCTGTCCTCCGGCTCACTCGACGTACTGGACGGTCTCGCTGCCGTTCTCGCGGTAGGTATAGACGGTGAAGCCGTCATAATAGAGGTTGCCGTCCTCGCCGGTCCCCAGGCAGCTGGGCGCGTAATCGGAGGAGGCCGGGCGGCCGATGGCGGCGTACAGCGCGCTGACGTCCGCGCCGACGTAGCCGGCTGCCGTGGCCTTGTCGGCGGAAACGGCTGCGGGCTGGGACTCGGCGGGCTGCTGCGGCTCGACATTCTGCGGCGCATCCGGCTCGGCATCCGCCGGAGCGTTCTTCTCCGCGTCCGCCGGCTCGTTCTCCGCGTTCGGCTCGGCATTCTTCGGCTCGGTGACGGCGGGGTCGTTTTCGCCGTCGGCACCCGGCTGCTCCATCGTGCCGCACGCGGCCATGCTCAGCAGCATCAGGACAGCCAGGATCAGGGCAAACAGTTTCTTCATCGTTGCATCCAGCTTTCTTCTCGTTTTTTTATCACAAACCGGCGGTCACAGCGCCAGATCTGTTTCATATCGGACGGCCCCGCCGTCCTGCAGGCACAGCACGCTGCACGCGCCCTGCGCCGTCTCCGGCAGGCAGGCGGTAAAGCCGCCGTCCTGCAGCAGAAACGCCTCGTAATACACGCCGCCGCAGCCGACCAGCACCGTCGCCTCCGTCTCCGGCGTCTCCGGCAGCACGCCGTCGAGCCGCACGCAGCCGGCCGGCGTGCGCGCCGTGCTGGTCTCAAGCTGTGCGCGCCCGCCGTCGGAAGCGGCGTCCGCGTCCGCCGCCCGCGCCGGCGCGGGCATGCAGAAGCGCTGCTGCGTCAGCCAGATCAGGTTGCGCTCCACCAGCTCAATGACGAGGCAGTCGGCGTCCAGCTCCGGCGCCGTCGTCAGGTCATACGCCGTCTGGCGCGAGAAGCGCGCCCTGGCAAAGCTGTCGGACAGGTAGGGATACAGCAGGTTGCCGAACGAATCGCGGAACATCACCAGCGTTCCGCTGCCGCCGGAGACGGTGTCGAGCGTGATGCTGTCGGGACGGGCGTTTTCCGTCTCGTGCGTGAAGGAGAGCGTCCCGCCGTAGACGGGATCCTGCTCCGGATCCCCGGCGGCGGGGTACAGCATGGCGTACAGGTCGCCGTCGTGCCGGACGGAGCCGGAAAAGGCGTCGGAAAAATATGCGCTTTCCCGGCCCAGCGCGTCGTTGATGCAGTCTGCGCCGAGGGCTGCGCCGCGGCTGTTCCAGTGCGAGTCGTGCGCGAAATACAGCGCGTCCGGCTGCGCGCGGAAAACGGAGAACAGATCCAGGTACGCCACGCCCTCGCGCGCAAGCGCCGCCTGCAGGCGCGCTGCGTTCTTCTGCGTGCTGACGATGGGATACGGGCGCATCTGCTCGGGATAGAGCGAGTTCTTGTTGGGCGCGGCGGTGAAGAGAAAGCGCGTGCCGTTGGCGGCGCAGTATTCCTGCATCAGCGCCAGATTGTGTGCCGCCGCAAAAATTTCCCGGTCGGTCATCGGCGCGCTGCCGGTGAAGTCCGCGAGGGTGGAGCCGTAAAACAGCCAGCCGTCCTGGCCAAGCAGCACGTCGTCCTCCGCCGACGTGCCGAACACGCCGGAGACAAGACGGTTGTGCGCCGTGATCAGCTCCTGCCGCAGGAAAAAGCGCCGCCCGACGTAATCGGTCAGGTCGGAGAGATACGCGGCGTTGGGGCTGCCGTCCGGCGCGGTGAGCCGCGGGGCGGACGGGGCGATCTCATTTGCGCCGGCCTCGGAGGGGCCGAAGCAGAGCAGTCCAACCGATGGGATGAGACACAGGATGAGGAACACGGCCAGAAAAAGGCCCTGTGCTTTGGTCGGCTTCATGGCGCGCCTCCTCTCTTAAAACTGGAAATAAATGAACGGGGCGAAGCCGCCGGCGGCCAGCGCCGTCAGGCACAGCGCCAGCAGCACGGCGCACAGCCCGTAGCACATGCCGTCCGCCCGCCGCAGTGCGTCCGCGCCGCGCGCCCCGAGCCGGCGCTGCAGCGCCGGAACCAGCGGCAGCGAGCACACCGCGCCGGCCAGCAGCAGGAAAACGTTGTATCCTGTCAGCAGCGCGTGCAGCTGCAGGGCGTCCGCCGCGCCGCCCATGCCGCCGGCGAACATTGCGCCGATGACGGCAAAGCCCTGTCCCACGCTGTCCGCGCGGAACATCACAAAGCCGAGGCACACGCACAAAAGCGTGTAGACATGCGAGAGTATGCGGCCCGGCAGCGTTTTGCCCAGACGCTCGACCGGGATGAGCCCCCAGGCCTCCAGCGCTGTGAGCACGCCGTGCCAAAGGCCCCACAGCACAAAGGTCCAGTTGGCCCCGTGCCACAGGCCGCACAGCGTGAAGACCAGCATTTTATTGAGGCCCGTGCGCACCAGCCCGCGGCGGCTGCCGCCGAGCGGGATGTAAAGATAGTCGCGGAACCAGCGGGAGAGCGAAATGTGCCACCGGCGCCAGAAGTCGCCGACGGAGGCGGCGCGGTACGGCCACTGGAAGTTTTCCGTCGTGTCAAAGCCGAACACGCGGCCCAGACCGATGGCCATGTCGCTGTAGCCGGAAAAATCAAAGTAGATCTGCAGCAGGTAGGCCAGCGCGCCGAGCCAGGCCAGCGGCGCGGTGAGCGCGGCGGCGTCCAGCGCGAAGACGGCGTCGGCCATTTTGCCAAGCCCCGCGGCGAATATCAGCTTTTTCGCCAGTCCAACCGTGAGCCGCCGCAGACCGCGGGCGGCCGAGGCAAGCGAATCGTCCCGTGTTTCCAGCTGCGCGGCGAAATCCGGAAACCGGGCAATGGGGCCGGCCATCACCTGCGGGAAAAAGCTGATATACAGCAGCACGTCCCAATACCGGCGGGAGCCGCACGACGGGTCGCGTGAGACGTCCAGCACATAGCTGATGCCCTTGAAGGTGAAAAACGAGATGCCCGCCGGAACGGCCAGACCGAGACCCTCCCAGCTGCCGCCCGGCAGCGGGCTGAGGCTGCCGACAAGAAAGTCGAGGTATTTGAATGCGCCCAGAAACGCCAGGTTGAGCGTTACGGCCAGCACGCGCCACGGCTTCGGCCGCGCTGTGCGCATGAGAATCCGGCCGAACAGGTAGTTGACGCTGGCCGCCGCGACCATCCACACCAGTCCGGACAGCCGTCCGAACGCACAGAAGACCAGGCCCGCAAGCAGCAGCAGCGCGCGCCGCGCCGCCGCCGTGCGCACCAGCCGGTAGAGCACAAACAGCACCGGGAAAAAGCAGAACAGAAAAATTGCGGAGTCGAAGGTCACGGACGGCTTGCCTCCTGTACGGTCTGCTGCCGTTCCGCGCGGAGCGAAACGACGTAATATATCATCCTATTCTATCCGACTTTTTGCCTGTTTTCAAGGCTTTTCTATGGTTTTCGACGGATTATGACAGCCCGGACGGACACAGCCGGCGGAAAACGAGACCCGGCCCGCGCCGCGTGCGCCGAAGCGACGGGAACGGGCCGGGCTTTCTGCGGCTTGCAGGCAGGCCGCCGCTCAGGCGTTTGCCGCGGGCCGGCGGTAGTGCCAGCTGGCCACGGCGGCGTAGCTGCAGTGGAACATGCGCTTGGGCGTGCGGCCGTCGCGGTAATAGGCGTACTCCGTCTCCGTGTCATAGACGTAGGGCACGCCGTCAAAGTCGATCTCCACCCAGCCGTGGGGCTGGTTGGTCTCGGTCATGGTGCCGCTGATGGCCCGCGCCTCATAGCCGAGCGCACGCGCCAGCGACCAGAAGGCGGCGGCGTAGCAGTAGCAGTTGCCGCGTCCGCGCCGGAACATGCCCAGCGCCTCGTCGATCTCCCAGCCGGTCGCGCCGAAGTCGTAGTAGTTCACGCGCAGATAGGTGTAGCCGTGCACGACGTGGTCGTAGGCAGCCTCCAGCAGCTCGTCACGCGTCATCTCGCCGTCGGGATCGAGCTGCTGTAAAATGGCGGAGACGTAGCCGTCCAGCTCCTCGTTCCCGCTGGTGTAGCGCCCGGTCCCGTCAAAGTGCAGCGTACCCACGTCGCCGTTTTTCAGCAGGCGGCCGTCCTCCTGCACGTAATAGAGCGCCGCGCCGTCGCGCAGAAAGCCCGGCTCGGGGTGAGGCGCGTCGTCCTTTGTCAGATCGAGACGGCAGGGCGCGCCGTCCGCCTCCGGCCTGTGGGAGAAGGCGGCCTCGAGCAGCGCGGCGTACTGCGCGTGCTCCGCCGTCAGGTCGGCAATGACCGGCTCGCCCAGCGCGTCTGGTTCGGCCGCGCGCCCGAGCAGGACACAGAGCAGCTGCGCCGCGTCCGCGCGGGTGAGGGGAGCCTCGTCCGCCGCCTCACGCAGCGCGTCCAGCGCCGCGGCGGAAAACCAGCCGTTCAGCGCATCGAGCAGCGCCCCGCGCGTGAGCGTCTCCGCCGTCAGTCCGGGCAGCGCGCCCGGCGCGTCCGGCGCGCGCAGCGCCTCCAGCGCCGCGTCCAGCGCCGCGCCCGTGAAGGGCGCGTCCGGCTGCAGCAGGCCGTTTTTGTCAAAAAACAGGAAGGCGGGATGTCCCTCGCGCAGGGCCGGGGCCAGCTGTGCGGTGTACACCGCGCTGCGCCCGGCGCGCTGCCCGCCGGGCGTGACGGCTGCGCCGTCCTCGTCGAGCCAGCCGAGAAAGCGCTGCCCGCCGGCCTGCACGGACACGTCCTGCAGGCGCATGCCGTGCAGCACGTGCTGTTCGGCCACGATCTTGCCGTCCTGCATCCACTGTACGGTGTGGATCAGCTCGCATCCGGCTGCGCGCGCGGCCATCAGACACACGAGCACCGCCGTCAGCGCCAGCAGCACCAGGCCGCCGAGACCCCAGTATAAGAGCTTTTTGCGCATACCGCCGCCTCCCGAAGGTTTCTTACAGGATACCAAACCAACAGTTTAACCGAAGTTCCGGCGCCTTTCAAGCGTTTTCGACCCGAATTGTGCAAAAACCGCCCGCCGGAACGTCCGGCGGGCGGCTGCAGCTATGTATTTCGGTTTATTCGGCCTCTGCCAGCTTCCTGCGCAGCGTTTCGAGCCAGCCGCGCAGCTCCTGCGGCAGCTTCTTGCCGAACTTCTCATAGAAGGCCTCGATGCCGGCGGCCTCCTCCTTCCACAGGGCGGTGTCCACGCTCAGCAGGCTGCGCAGCGTCTGCTCGTCGACGGAGCAGCCCTCCAGACAGATGTCCTCGGGACGGGGCACATAGCCGATGGGCGTGTCGACGGCGTCGACCTCGCCGAAGGCGCGGCGCAGCACCCACTCGACCACGCGCAGGTTGTCGCCGAAGCCCGGCCAGAGGAAGCGGCCGTTCTCATCGGTGCGGAACCAGTTGACGTTGCAGATGATGGGAGGCTTTTTCAGCAGCTTTTCCATATCCAGCCAGTGCTGCCAGTAGTCGGCCATGTGATAGCCGCAGAAGGGCAGCATCGCCATCGGGTCGCGGCGGACCTCGCCGACCTGACCCTCGGCCGCGGCGGTCTTTTCCGAGGCCATGACGGAGCCGACGAATACGCCGTGCGACCAGCTGCGGGACTGATAGACCAGCGGCGCGGTGCGCGCGCGGCGGCCGCCGAAAATGATGGCGGAGATGGGCACGCCGTTGGGATTATCAAACTCCGGCGAGATGCACGGACAGTTGACCGCCGGGGCGGTGAAGCGGCTGTTGGGATGTGCGCCCTTGGAGCCGTCCGACGGATCCCACGGCTCGCCGAGCCAGTTGAGCGCGTCGGTGGGCGGATTCTTGTCCAGGCCCTCCCACCACACGGTGCCGTCGGGCTTGAGCACGACGTTGGTGAAAATGGTGTCCTTCCGGGTGGCGGCCAGCGCGTTGGGATTGGTCTTCTCGCTCGTGCCGGGGGCCACGCCGAAGAAGCCGTTTTCGGGGTTGACGGCCCACAGCCGTCCGTCCGGCCCGGGGCGCAGCCAGGCGATGTCGTCGCCCACGCACCAGCATTTCCAGCCCTTCTCGCGATAGGCTGCGGGCGGGATGAGCATGGCCAGGTTCGTCTTGCCGCAGGCGGAGGGGAACGCGCCGCAGATGTAGCGCACCTCGCCCTGCGGGTTCTGCACGCCGAGAATCAGCATATGTTCGGCCATCCAGCCCTCGTCGCGGCCCAGGCACGAGGCGATGCGCAGCGCAAAGCACTTCTTGCCCAGCAGGACGTTGCCGCCGTAGCCGGAGTTGATGCTCATGATGGTGTTGTCCTGGGGGAAATGGACGATGTAGCGGTTTTCCGCGTCGAGCTGGGCCTTGGCGTGCAGGCCCTTGATGTATCCGGCGTCGTTGCCCATCGCCTCGAGCACCTTTGTGCCGACGCGCGTCATGATGGCCATGCTGACCACGACGTAAATCGAGTCGGTCAGTTCAATACCGTATTTGGCGAAGGGGGAGCCGACGATGCCCATGGAGTAGGGGATGACGTACATGGTGCGGCCCTGCATGCACCCGTCGTACAGGCCGCGGAGCTTTGCGTACATCTCGTCGGGCGCCATCCAGTTGTTGGTGGGGCCGGCGTCCTCCTGACGGGGGCAGCAGATGAAGGTGCGCTTTTCTACACGGGCCACGTCGTTGGGGGCGCTGCGGTGGTAGACGCAGCCGGGAAGCAGCTTCTGGTTGAGGCGAATCAGCTCGCCCGTGCCGAAGGCGGTTTCGCGCAGCTGCTGCAGCTGCGCTTTCGAGCCGTCGATCCAGACGATCTCGTCGGGTCTGGTCAGGTCGGCCATTTCCTTGACCCAGTCAAGAACGTGCTTGTTGTTGGTCAGCTCCATTTGGAGTGTGTCCTCCCAATATCAAATTTGAAAGAGTTCGGTAATTTTTTAGCGGGCAGCGGGCCGCGATGTGACCGGCGGCGCACGGAATTGACGCACGTCGCTGCAGCCGGACGAAAAAAGCGGACCGGAATCATGCGCTATGCACAAAGCGCAATTCATCATACACCTGCATTTCTCAAATAGCAAGAGCCAAGTGCAGGCAAAAAATCATTTTTGAAGAAAATTATTCCGCTGTGCGGGAACCTTTTTTTGTTGTGTGCGTCAAACAGACACAGCAATCAAAACAAACAGGAGGACAATCTCATGAAAAACGTAAAACGTATGCTTGCTTTTGCACTCGCGCTTCTGACGCTGGCGGCGCTTCCCGTTGCGGGTCTTGCGGCGGACGAGGCGGCAAAGCCCGAGCAGGCGCCGGAGTATCTTGCCGCAGCCGCCGAGGTGACGGAGACCGGAACGGACTGGCTGCTGGTGAAGACCGAGGAGGGCGAGACCGTCCGCCTCAACACGGGCGACGCCTGGTTTGTCGATAACGCGTCCGGTACGCCCGTCGACGCCGGTTCCGTCAAGGCCGGCGACCGCATCTACTGCTACACCTCCGCTGCCACCACCTTCAGCCTGCCGCCCCAGCGCGCCGCCATATGCATCCTCACCAACGTCGGCAAGGAGGATGTGCCGGGTCATCTGCTGACCGTGAAGAGCCGCACGGCGGAGACCAGCTGCATGGCGCTCAACTGCGGCAACGTGATCCTGCGCGTACCGTTTGATGCGCCTGTGGTCCCGCTGCGGACGCGCGAGCGCCTCAACGCGACCGATCTGACCGTCGGCACGGTGCTGCTGGCCTGGTATGACGTGATGACGCTCTCGCTGCCCGCACAGGCGACGGCCGACCGCGTGGTCGTGCTGGACAAGGCCGTGCACACCGTCACCGTGAAGACGCAGGACGCCGGCGGCGTCGCTGTCGTGCCGCTGCGCGAGACGGCCGAGGCGCTGGGCTTTACCGTGGAGTGGAATGCTGTCGAGCGCAGCGTGCGCATGACCGACGGCGTGCGCCAGAGCACCGTCACCATCGGCCAGGATTCCTACTTCTATGCGGCTGCCATTCCCGGCATGGTCGGTATGACCGCGCCGACCTCCTTCGGCTGTGTTCCCGCCATTGATGCACAGGGACGTACCTGGGTGCCCGCGGCCTTCTTCGAGCTGCTCGGCGCAGCAGGCGAAGCCGGCAGCGGTACGATTACCTTTACCTATGCCTGAACCGGAAGATTCATCCCTCCTCTCCCCCGCGCCCCGGCCGGAAGGCCGGGGCTTTTTTACGCAAAAGCCTATTGTCAGCAGGGGATAAATCGGCTATAATACTGCAATACGGATGAATTTTATTTCGCAGCAGGGGATGCGCCGGCGGCCTCCGGGCCGACCGATATGAAAGCAAGAGGACAGAGAATATGGAAGAATTGACCGCAAAAAACTTCATTGAAGAGTTTGTCCGCGAGGACATCGCTCCCGGCGGACGCTTTGCCGGACAGACGGTTCACACACGCTTTCCGCCCGAGCCGAACGGCTATCTGCACATCGGTCACTGCAAGGCGCTGTGCATCGACTTCGGCACGGCCGAGCGCTTCGGCGGCCTGTGCAATCTCCGTATGGACGATACCAACCCCGCCAAGGAGGACACCGAGTTTGTCGAGGCCATTCAGGAGGACATCCACTGGCTGGGCTTTGACTGGGACGACCGGTTTTTCTACGGCTCGGATTATTTTGAGCAGACCTATCAGTATGCCGAGGAGCTGATCGAAAAGGGTCTTGCCTACGTCTGCGAGCTGACGCCGGAGCAGTTCCGCGAATACCGCGGCGACACCTCCACGCCCGCCCGCAGCCCCTACCGGGACCGGCCTGCGGCCGAGAGCCTCGACCTGTTCCGCCGTATGCGCGCCGGCGAATTCCCCGAGGGCAAATACACCCTGCGCGCGAAGATCGACCTCGCCTCCGGCAACTTCAACATGCGCGACCCGGTGCTCTACCGCATCCGCTACATCGAGCACCACCGGCAGGGCACCAAATGGTGCATTTTCCCGATGTACGATTTTGCCCATCCCATCCAGGACGCGCTCGAGGGCATCACGCACTCGCTGTGCTCGCTGGAGTATGAGGATCACCGCCCGCTGTACGACTGGGTGGTGAACCACGTCTCCGTTCCGCACAAGCCGCGTCAGATCGAGTTTGCCCGCCTGGGCATCACCAACACCGTGATGAGCAAGCGCAAGCTGCGCCGTCTGGTGGAGGAGGGGCTCGTCTCCGGCTGGGACGATCCCCGCATGCCGACGCTGTGCGGCCTGCGCCGCCGCGGCTATACGCCGGCCTCCATCCGGGAATTCTGCGACCGCATCGGCGTGGCCAAGGCGCCCAGCACGGTGGAATACGCGCTGCTTGAGGCGTGCCTGCGCGACGATCTCAACGCCCACGCGCCGCGCGCCATGGCGGTGCTGCACCCCCTGCGCCTGACCATCACCAACTATCCCGAGGGAAAAAGCGAGACCGTCGAGGTGGAAAACAATCCCAACGAACCCGAGGCCGGCGTCCGTGAGGTGGCCTTCTCCCGCACGCTGTATATCGAGGCGGACGATTTTCTCGAAACGCCCGTGCCCAAGTATAAGCGCCTGTTCCCGGGCGGACCGGAGTGCCGCCTGAAGGGCGCCTACCTCATCTCCTGCACCGGCTGTGTGAAGGATGAGGCCGGCAACGTCGTCGAGGTGCTGGCCACCTACGATCCCGACAGCCGCGGCGGCGACCCTGCCGACGGCCGCAAGGTCAAGGGCGCGACCCTTCACTGGGTCGACGCGCAGACCGCGTGCGACGCCGAGGTGCGCCTGTACGACAACCTGTTCTCCGATCCCGATCCCGACAGCGCCGACAAGGATTATATCGACTGTATGAATCCCCATTCCCTCGAGGTGCTCACCGGCTGCAAGCTCGAGCGTGCGCTGGCCGGGGCCAGGGCGCCGGCGGATTTCCAGTTCCTGCGGCAGGGCTACTTCTGCGTCGACAGCAAAGACAGCACGCCGGAGCACCCGGTGTTCAACCGTGCCGTCGCCCTGAAGGACAGCTTTAAAAAGTAAATTCCGAAGAAAGGAAGCCAGGTCCATGATTCAGTGCTGCTATCTCTACATTTTCAGCGGGCTTGACCCGGCCGTCCACCGCGCGGAGATCCCCTCCGAGGACTTCACCATGACGGTCATCGGCTGCGGCAGCTACGAGCAGGCCGAGCAGGCCGCGCTGGAAATGGTGCGCAAGGGCTGCCCGGTCATTGAGGTGTGCCCCGGCTTCGGGCATGAGGGCGTCGCCCGCATCCAGAAGGCCGTCGGGCCGGACGTCCCGGTGGGCGTGGTGCGCTTCGATCTGCACCCGTGCATCAACAACCGCAGCGGCGACAGCGTGTTCGCCGGCTGAGCCTCTGTTTTATAAAATCAGGCAGCCGCGCTTTCCGTTCGGAAAGCGCGGCTGTTTTGCCATGCGGCGGATAATAAAACGATCGAATGTGCCATTCCCTCGCCCCTTCGGGGCAGCCGGGCCTGATGCGCAAAGCTTCATGCACAGAAGCGTTTGCCTGTTTTCGCGGCGCGCCGCACGGTGCATGCGGTTTCATGCCGTTTCAGCGCCTGCGGCCTGCGTTTCGGCGTATTGACACCACGGCGCGCAGCAGCACTGCGCGCACGCCGGCCTTCTTGCGGTGCAGACGGCACGCCCGTGCAGCACGACGCGGTGGCAGAAGTCCGAGCTTTTCTCCGGCGGAAGAACGGCGCGCAGCTGCCGCTCGATCTTCGGCGGGTCCTTCTCGCCGTCGACCAGCCCGAGGCGGTTCGACAGACGGATGCAGTGCGTGTCCACCACCACCGAGCCGGGCACGCGGTAGACGTCGCCCAGAATGAGGTTCGCCGTCTTGCGTCCCACGCCCGGCAGGCGGCACAGCGCCTCCATCGTATCCGGCACGCGCCCGCCGTATTCCGCCAGCAGCATCCGCGCGCAGGCGACGATGTCACGCGCCTTCGCCCGGTAGAATCCGCACGAATGCACATACGGCTCGACGTCCTCCGGCTCGGCCTGCGCAAACGCCTCCAGCGTCGGAAAGCGCGCAAACAGCGCCGGCGTCACCTGATTGACCCGCGCGTCTGTGCACTGTGCGGCCAGACGCACGGAAAACAGCAGCTCGTAGTCGCGCCGGAACTCCAGCGTGCAGTCCGCCTCCGGGTATTCGCGCTCGAGCGCCTGTATGATCTGTGTGATCTGCTCCTGTGTGCGCATGGGTTCCTCCTGTGTGCGTTTTCACCATTATACGCGCCGGCCCGTCCGTTTTCAACCGCAAATGACATCCCGCGCCGCGTTGTGATGCGCTGCCGCGTTCGGGCCGTGCCGCCGCCCGGCTTGTCAAACGTGCCCGCCTGTGCTATAATAAAGTATTCTGAGCAGACAGGAGGTGCGCTATGGAGCAGGAAAGACCGCTGGCCGATGCGCTGCGTCCGACGACGCTGGACGAGGTGGTCGGGCAGCGCCACATGCTCGGCCCGGACGGGCTGCTGCGCCGCATCGTGGAGAGCGGGCGCATTCCGAATATGGTCCTCTACGGCCCGTCCGGCACGGGCAAGACCACCGTCGCGCGCATCATCGCCGCGCAGACCCGGCGCACCCTGCGCCGCATCAACGCCACCACGGCGGGTCTGGCCGACGTCAAGGCCGTCATCGCCGAGCTGGACACGATGATGACGCCGAACGGCATCCTGCTGTATCTCGACGAGATCCAGTATTTCAACAAAAAGCAGCAGCAGAGTCTGCTGGAATACATCGAGGACGGCCGCATCACCCTGATCGCCTCCACGACGGAAAACCCGTATTTCTGCGTGTTCAACGCCATTTTGAGCCGCTCGACCGTGTTTGAGTTCCGGCGCGTCGAGGCCGAGGACGTGCTGCTGGCTGTGGAGCGGGCGGTGTCGGTGCTCTCGGCGCGCGAGGGCGTGCGTGCCGAGCCGGAGCCGGGCGCGCTGGCCCGCGTGGCGCGCGGCAGCGGCGGCGACGTGCGCAAGGCGCTCAACGCGGTGGAGCTGCTGTTTTCCGCCGGGCGGCGGAAGGACGGCGTGCTGCCGATCACCTGTGCCGACGCCGAGGCCGTCTCCCAGCGCAGCGCCATGCGCTACGACCGTGACGGCGACGAGCATTACGACATTCTCTCCGCCCTGCATAAATCCATCCGCGGCTCCGACCCGGACGCGGCGCTGCACTATCTGGCGCGGCTGCTCGAGGCAGGCGATCTGCTTTCGCCCTGCCGCCGGCTGCTGTGCGTGGCCTCCGAGGACGTGGGGCTGGCCTGGCCGCAGGCCATTTCCATTGTAAAGGCCTGTGTGGACACGGCGCTGCAGCTGGGCATGCCCGAGGCGCGGCTGCCGCTGGCGGACGCCGTCATCCTGCTGGCCACGGCGCCCAAGTCCAATTCCGGCGTCGTCGCCATCGACCGGGCGCTGGCCGACGTGCGTGCCGGCAAAACCGGGCCGATCCCCCGTCAGCTGCAGAACGTGCATGCCGACGGCGCGGGCTTCGAACGCGAGCAGGGCTATCTTTATCCGCATCACTATCCCAACCACTGGGTCGAGCAGCGCTATCTGCCGGAGCAGCTCTCCGGCGCGCGCTATTACGAATACGGGGAAAACCGCACCGAGCAGGCCGCGAAGACCTACTGGCAGCAGGTCAGGGCCGGCAAGGACACAAAGCGCTGAATGCGCGAAAGGAGCAGGACCATGCCAATGGATATCCGGGTCGGCGACGTGCTGACCCTGCGGAAAACGCACCCCTGCGGCGCATGCCGCTGGCAGGTGCTGCGCACGGGCGCGGACTTCCGCCTGCGCTGCCTCGGCTGCGGGCGCGAGGTGATGGGGCCGCGCAGCGGCTTCGAGCGCAGCATCAAGGCCGTGGAGCGTCCGGAGCGGGACGCGAAGCCGTAAACCGAACGACAGACAGGAGGACTCCGTCATGAACGCCACCACCCCCCACAGCACCGCAAAGCCCGGCGATTACGCGAAAACCGTTCTCATGCCCGGCGATCCGCTGCGTGCCAAATACATCGCCGAAACCTTCCTCACCGACGTGCGTCTGGTCAACAACGTGCGGGGCATCCAGGGCCACACCGGGCTCTGGAAGGGCGTGCCCGTTTCCGTGCAGGCTTCGGGCATGGGCATCCCGTCCATCGGCATCTACGCCTGGGAGCTGTACCGGTTTTTCGGTGTGGAGAATATCATCCGCATCGGCACGGCCGGCGCGCTGGCCGACGAGCTGGAGCTGATGGATCTGGTGCTGGGCATGGGCGCGTGCACCGACTCCAACTTCATGCACCAGTACGGATTGGACGGGAGCTTTGCGCCCATTGCGGACTGGACCCTGCTGCGCACCGCGGCGGAGCTGGCCGCTGCGCGCGGCCTGCCCGTGCGCGTGGGCAATCTTCTCTCGACCGACTGCTTTTACACCGACGGCGAGCACGCGCCCGGCGCGTGGAAGAAAATGGGCGTGCTGGCCGTGGAGATGGAAGCGGCCGGCCTGTATGCAACCGCCGCGCGCGCCGGCCGACGCGCGCTGTGCATGTGCTCGGTCTCCGACCATTTCTCCCGTCCGCAGAAGCTCTCGCCCGAGCAGCGGCAGACCGCGCTCAGCGGCATGATCGAGCTGGCGCTGGACACGGCCGCGGCACTGTGAGCGGCCGGCCTTGACCGGGCAGGGCGGACCTGCTATAATGGATAAAATTGCCGTCCGGCTGCCCGATGGGCAGCCGGACGAAGCCTGAAAACCGAAAGGATGGATTCTCCGCATGAATTTCGCACCCCTGACGCTGGACGACGTCGGCCTTGTCCGCCGGTATTTCAATGACTTTGGCTCCGGCCTGTGCGATTATACGGTCGGCGGCACGGTGATGTGGCGCGACTATTTCGGCACATGCTTTGCCGAGGAGGACGGCGTACTGTACTTCCGCACGGACGACGGCGCGGGCGGGTACAGCTATTCCATGCCCGTCACACCGGACGACGCTGCGCGGCTGGCGGGACTGGACGCGCTGGCGCGGCAGGCCCGCGGCGAGGGACAGCGGCTGGTCATCAGCAAAATTTCGTCGGAGCACCTGCCGATGGTCGTCGCGCGTTTTCCGGACGCGGCGGTGGAGAGCGATCCGGACTGGTTTGACTATGTCTACGACAGCGCCGAGTTCATCGCCCTGCGCGGCAAGAAGTACAGCGGCCAGCGCAACCACATCAACCAGTTTCAGCGCACCTGGCCGGACTGGCGCGCCGAGACCGTCGGGCCGGACGATCTTGCGGCGGTGTCGGAGTTCTTCACCCGCTATGCGCAGAGCCGCGACAAGATCTACGATTCGTTTTATGCCGAGGAGGAAAAGGTGCGCGAAGTGCTCGAGCACATGGAGGTGTACGGCTTTTTCGGCACGGCGCTGTGGGCCGGCGGGCGTGTGGTGGCCTTCTCCATGGGCGAGGTGCAGGGCGATACGCTGTTTGTCCACATCGAAAAGGCGGATCGGAACTGCCCCGGAGCCTATCAGATGATCTCGCACTGCTTTGCCGAGCAGTGGGGCGGAAACGTGCGCTTTCTCAACCGCGAGGAGGACGTCGGCGACGAGGGCCTGCGCATCTCCAAGCAGTCGTACCATCCCGTGAAGCTGCTCGAAAAATTCACGATCCGCGCAGACGTTTGACGGCAGGAGAAACAAAAATATCTGTCCGCGCAAAAAAAACACTTGAATTTCTGCTGCGGATGGTTTAGACTAATGTGCAAATCAAATAGCTGTGTGAAGTCTGCAGGAAAGTTGGCGCAGCCGCGCCATGCCGACGGTGGGAAACTCTCAGGCCCGAAGACTGTGGACAGACGGCGTTCTGGAGACATCCGTTTGATCGGAGGCCGAAGGTGCAAAGTGCGAAAGCGCCAATCTCTCAGGCAAAAGGACAGAATCATCAAACCATCCGCCCGCAGGCCGGGCGCGTATGCTTTCATGATGCAGGGACGCTGTGAAGATGCAGCGGCCCTGATTTTTTATTCAGCATTGGGAGGAGAGAAAACAGCATGACACATTCGATCTGGGATACCGTCGCAACAATCAACGGCGCAATCAACGGCGTGGTCTGGGGCGTACCGTTCCTTATCCTCATCGTCGGCACCGGTCTGTATCTGTCCATCCGGGGCGGCTTCAAGCAGTTTACCCGCTTCGGCTACGTGATGAAGAACACGCTGGGCAAGATGTTTGAAAAGCACGAGACCCGGAAGGGCGAGGTCACCCCCTTCCAGGCCGTGTGCACCGCCCTGTCGGCCACGGTCGGCACCGGCAACATCGCCGGCATCACCGCCGCCATCACCCTCGGCGGCGCAGGCTCCATTTTCTGGCTGTGGGTCACGGCGCTCATCGGCATGTTCACCAAGTATGCCGAGGTGCTGCTGTCGGTCCGCTTCCGCGAAAAGAATGAAAAGGGCGACTGGGTCGGCGGCCCGATGTACTACATCCGCAACGGCCTGGGCAAAAACTGGAACTGGCTGGCCTGCATCTTCTGCGTATTCGGCGCGCTGGCCGCCTTCGGCATCGGCAACGCCGTGCAGACCGGCAACATTGTCGACTCCATTGCCAACGCCGTCAACGTCTTCGGCGGCGACACCATGGCGCACACCTTCCACTTCATGGGCCGCGATGTGCCTGTCGTGAACCTGATCCTGGGCATCATCATTGCCATCATCGTGGCCGTTACGCTGCTGGGCGGCATCCAGCGCCTGGGCCGCGTGGCGGAGCGCCTTGTTCCGTTTATGGCCGCGATCTTCATCCTCTGCAGCCTGATCGTGATCTTTGCCAACATCAAGTACATCGGCGTTGTCTTCGGCATGATCTTCAAGGGCGCGTTCAATCCGCAGGCCGTTACCGGCGGCGTGGTGGGCATTTCTGTCAAGAGCTGCATCACCTGGGGCGTCAAGCGCGGCGTGTTCTCCAATGAGGCCGGCCTCGGCTCGGCTCCCATCGCGCACGCCGGCAGCTGCGAGAGCAACCCCGTCAAGCAGGGCCTGTACGGCATCTTCGAGGTCTTCATGGACTCCATCGTCATCTGCACGATGACCGGCCTGACGCTCCTGATCGCCGCGGCTTCCGGCGGCATTGACATCACCTACGGCGTCAAGGGCGGCACCGACCTTAACGCCATGGCCTTCGGCAGCGTGCTCGGTCCGAAGCTCGGCGCGCTCGTCATCGCTGTGGGCATCGCGCTCTTTGCGCTGTCCACCATCCTCAGCTGGGGCCTGTACGGCAGCCGCTGCTGCGAGTATCTGCTGGGCACCAAGTCCATCAAGATTTACCAGGTGATCTTTGTGCTCGTGACCATCGTGGCCTGCACCATGGACCTCACCCTTGCCTGGGACATTGCCGACACCCTCAACGGCCTGATGGCCATCCCGAACCTGATCGGCCTGCTGGGCCTGTCCGGCGTCGTCGTCAAGATGACGAAGGAGCACTTCAAAAGCAAGCAGCTTCAGTAACATCCGAATTTAAAAAGACAATGCGCCGCGGAGCAAGGCTCCGCGGCGCACTGCTTTATTCGAGAAGTCCGTGCGCACGTCTCTGTCAGAAATTCATACGGAGCAGAGTTATTTGCGACAAAATTCATGCAATGAGCATAGAGTTCGTTGACGTATTTTAAGGGTCATGGTATAATTTGATTGACTCGGAAAACTTTTTCTGTATGTACATAAACGAAAGGCTGGTGATCCATGAAGCAGACCAACGCAAGACGAAGCCGCATTCTGGCCGTTGTCAGCGCGGCCGCCGTCTGCTGCGCGCTGCTGCTGTGCAGTTACCTCAAGCCGATTCTGCGCGCCATCCTGCCGGCTGAGGCGCTGCGCCCCTACAACACCCGGCCGCTGTATCTCGCCATGGCGCTTCTTGCCGTGCTGATGGCTGCCGGCGCGCGGGCCATTTTCGCCGCCATGCGCCGGCCGTACCGGCGCGGGCCGTGGCGGCTGAGCCTTCCGGCGCTGCTGGCCGCCGTCGTGTTCCTGTTGGTCGGCGCGGCAGACCTGCTGTGGGGCGGCCGGATGCTGTTTCTGCGGCCGTTCTTCGGCGCGGCGCTGCTGTTCTGCCTGCTCTGCCTTGCGGAACGGGATATGACGCCGGAGAAATAGCCGTACGCTGACAGACGAAAGCGCCGCGGAGCAAGGCTCCGCGGCGCGTTTTTCGTTCGGTTTATTCTTCCTTCGGCGCTTCCTCTTCCGGTTCTTCCTTCGGGGCGGCCTTTTTCTTGCCTCTGGCGGCCTTGGAGAGGTCTACCACCTCGCCCGGGGCGTTGCGGCGCACGCTGTCAATGCCGTTGAGGCAGGAGGCCTTCTTCTTATACCCCTCGGACACGGCGATGATCTCGCCGTTGCCCGCCTTGAGGCAGAAGCGGTATTCGCCCCCGGCGTCCCGGATAACCTCGTAGTGTCCTTCACAGGGCGGCTGCTCGCAGACGGCAGGCGCTTCCTCCCCGGCCAGCGCGTTGTAGATCGACAGGAAATACTCCGCGACCTGCCGTCCGCCCTCGGCGTTCAGTTCAACCTCGGTCTCCTCCATGGTGGCTGCGACGATCTCGGTGACTGCTGAGAAAATGAGCTCATCATAGGTCTTCATCTTGCTTCTCCTTTCCTGCCGCGGGCTTTGCCGGCGGCGTATCTTTTTCTATTATGAAAATGGCGGGGAAAACATGCGGGAGACAGGGAAAACCAATGCTTACCTTTAAGGATAGCATGCTTTCTGCAGCGCGTCAATCGTTGTCGAAGCATGTCGGAAAATTTTCGCGCGCCGGTGCGGCGCTGAAAAAACCCGGGCGGCTGATCTCAGCCGCCCGGGTGTTTTTCTTCTGTCAGCGCGCCTTGTCCTGTGCGATGAGGATGCGCACCGCCTCCACGGCACAGCGCACGGACAGCGTCGTATCAAACCGGCTGTTCTGATCCAGCCCGGCCTTTTCGCGCTCCTGGTTCCACACCGCGCTGAACACGCTGCCGCAGCGCAGGCCCAGCGAGGCTGCCACGACAAACAGCGCCGCCGACTCCATCTCGCTGGCCAGCACGCCCAGACGCCGGTATGCCTCCCATTTCTGCAGCAGCATGGAGGCGACGGGCATCCGCTCGGGGGCGTGCTGTCCGTAGAACGAATCCTTGGCCTGCACCACGCCGATATGGCGGCGCGCGCCGAGCTGCCGCGCCGCGGCGTCCAGGGCGCAGACCACGTCGAAGCTGGCCGTGGCGGGGTAGCCCTCGGGGGCGTATTCATAGCTGGTGCCCTCCTGGCGGACGGCGGACATGGCGATCACCAGGTCGCCGGCCTGCACGTCGGTGCAGATGCCGCCGCAGGTGCCGGTGCGCACAAAGGTGTGCGCGCCGCAGGCGGCCAGCTCCTCCAATGCAATGGCGGCCGACGGACCGCCGATGCCGGTGGAGCAGACGCTGACGGGCACGCCGTCCAGCGCGCCGGTGTACACGGTGAACTCCCGGTTCTGTGAAATGAACCGGGCATTTTCCAGCCGTTCGGCGATGGCGGGACAACGGCCCGGGTCGCCGGGCAGGATGCAGTAGCCGCCTATCTCGCCGGGGGAGCACCGGATGTGATACTGCTTTTCCATCTGCTGCATGAGAGGCTCCTTTCTCTGCCGGACGGCTTACAGCCGCGCGGCGATCATCTGTTCAAAGCGCTCGAAGTTGCCGTGCAGGATGCCCTCGTTTTCCCCGTCGGACAGGCCCAGCGACAGCAGACGCCGCGCCTCGGTTTCGGCGTCCCACATCGGGAAATCCGAGCCGAACATCAGCCGGTCCGCGCCGAAGGCGTCCAGCGCGCGGAAGAAGGGGTCGTTCCCGCCGAAGCCGAAGGTGCTGCTGGTGTCATACCAGACGTTTTCCATGCCGGCGAAGGCGTGCCGCGCCTCGGCCCACTGCATCCAGCCGCCGCAGTGCGCGGCGATCACCGGCATTTCGGGGAAGGCGCGCGCCACGCGCGCGATGCGGTCCGGGTGGGAGCAGCCGTGGCGCGGGTCGCCGCTGTGGAAGAGGATGAACATGCCGCGCCGGGCGATCTCCCGATAGACCGGCGTCATCACAGGATCGTCGGCGTTGAAGCCCTGGCAGTCGGGATGCAGCTTGATGCCGTGAATGCCGTGCTCCAGCAGCAGCTCCAGCTCCTCCTCCACGGCCTCAAAGCCGGGATACATCGTGCCCAGCCCGGTGAACTGCGGGTATTCCCGGCACAGGCCGATGATGAACCGGTCGATCGACGGCACCTGCGACGCCTTCGTCGCCGTGGAGAAGACCACGCAGCGCGTCACGCCGGCGCGCTCGTTGGCCTCCAGCAGCTCGCCGACCGCGCCGCGGTGGGCGAGCTCCACGTCATAGAAGCCGGCGATGCTTTTTCCCGCCGCGTCCACGATCTTTTCGGGGTAAACATGGGTGTGGATATCAATGATGTTCATGGTGAGATCCTGGCCTCCAGTGCGCGCTCCGTGCTCAGGCGCGTGCGTGCGTATTGAATGAAAAGGTAATCGTCCACGGCCTGAGCCGCGTCCCCGGACAGCTGCGGTTTTTCGACCAGCTCGCCGTCCTCGCGGAAGACGCCGCTTTCGTGGATCACGTCGGTCCGGCTGCGCGCGGCGCGGGCCGCCTGGATGGAGGCGTCTCCCGTAAAGCCGCAGCGGTCAAACAGCTCCTGCATCAGAAAGCACGGCGAGAAGGAGCCGCCGTCGCCGGTAAAGTCCTCGCCCAGCGCCTGCTTGGCCGCATCGTTGGCCCAGATGACCCACGGCGTGCCGTACAGGGTGTAAAGGCTGTCGGCGGACTGGCAGGACAGGTCGATCTGCAGCTCGTCATAAACCCAGCTGCCGTCGCCAAGCCAGGGCTTGTGGTCGCCGAAGAGCACCACGACCACCGGCTTGTCCTGCCTGCGGAAATAGCCGATGAAGTCCTTGAGCGCGTCGTCGGTCTTGTCAATGCCCCAGAGATAGTTATTGAAGATGTTGTAGCCCTTCTGGCTGAGCGTGCTCATGCAGGCAAACTGCACCGAGCTGTCATAGAGGTAATCCTGAACATAGGGGCCGTGGTTCTGGTAGGTGACGCTGAAGTTAAAGTACGGCGAGCCGTCCGCCGTCGCCTCCTCGTACAGGTCGATGAGGTCGGCAAAGAATTCGTCGTCGTTGAGAATGGTCACACCGTCGGGGTTGCCGTAGCGGTCCTCAAAGAAATACGCCTCGTCAAAGCCCAGATAGTCGGCCACGTTGCGCCGGTTGTAAAACCAGTCGTAGCCCGGGTGGCAGAAGGCGGTCTGATAGCCCTGGGCGGAAAACCAGCGCGCGTAGGAATCGGCCGGCGCGCGGTATTCGACCAGCTCCGTCGAGCCGGTGAGGAAGCAGCGCTCGGTATCGATGGTGCCGCCGGCGAAGATGTTGGTGATCAGCGTGCCGGACACACCCTCCTGCATCAGCTTGTGCATGTAGGCGTAGGGGTTGTGCCCGAACTGCACCGTGCCCAGCCCCGTGAAGTCGCTGTACGATTCCAGCATCACGGCCATCACGCTGACCTTCTGCTCCGGCTCCAGATCCGCAGGAGGATATTTTGCCAGCGCCTCGGCGGCGGCTGCACTGCTGTAGCCGTCCGGCTTCTGGCTGTGGAGCTTGACGGAGCTGTGCAGGAAGGAATAGTAAAACCCGCGGCAGACGTAATTGTCCCGGTCGCTCCAGTGGGAAAGCGCGGTCCCGTCGGCAAACTCCACGTCAAAGTTGGCCGTTTCCCTGTAAATCCCGCTGTCCTGATACACATGGACGAGCAGCAGCGCCGCAGTGGCCGCCATGACGGCCGCCAGCGGCCAGCGCACCTGCCAGTGCCGGATGTACACGCGGCGAAACAGAAAAATACTGACGATCACGGCCGCCAGCGCCGCTGCGCCGGCCAGCACCACCGTTCGCGAGAAGGGCAGGGCATACTTGCCGGAGAGCATGTTCGACGCCTCGGCCAGATAGGCCGCGTCCCCCATCAGCAGCGGGTCTCCGCGCAGCAGCAGCTTATAGTAGTTGACCGCGGCGGGGATGATCGTGCACACCGCGCTGCCGAGCAGCGCGCCCCACACCCGATTGGTGAGAAACAGGAAAAACAGCGTCAGCACCAGCGGCGGCAGCAGGTTGAGCAGCAGCAGCTGCCGGTTGTACAGGTAGGAGACAAACAGCTCCGTCCCGTAATTGACACGGCCCATGTACAGGCCGGCCACCCCCAGCGCCGCCGCCCACACGAGCAGCAGCACGATGGTGAGAACCCAGACCCACGGCGACCGGGTCGCCGCAGGTCTGGGCTTTCTGTTTGCGAAAGGACGCGCGCACATGTCAGAACTCGGTGCGTCTGGCGATGTAGGCTGCCAGCTCGTCGATGGGGATGCGCTCCTGGGTCATGGTGTCGCGGTCGCGCACGGTGACGCAGTTGTCGGCGGGCGTCTGATCGTCGCCGACGGTCTCAAAGTCGACGGTGACGCAAAGCGGCGTGCCGATCTCGTCCTCGCGGCGATAGCGCTTGCCGATGCTGCCGGCGTCGTCGTAGTCGCACATGAAGTGCCTGGACAGCTGCTGGTGGATCTCGCGGGCCTTGGGGGCCAGCTTCTTCGACAGCGGCAGCACCGCGCAC
>JALEMS010000063.1 GCA_022768185.1 Clostridiales bacterium
CCCCGCGAAGCTGGACGAGATCACCGCCATCTGCCGCGAGCATGACGTTCCCCTGATCGAGGACGCAGCCGAGGCGCTGGGTTCTACATACAACGGACAGAAGTGCGGCACCTTCGGTGAGTTCGGCGGCCTGTCCTTCAATGGCAACAAGATCATCACTACCTCCGGCGGCGGGATGCTGCTGTGCCGGACGGAGGATGAGGCGAAGCACGCATTGAAGCTCTCCACACAGGCGCGCGAGAACGCGCCGTGGTACCAGCACGAGGAAATCGGCTACAACTACCGCATGAGCAACATCTGCGCAGGCATTGGGCGCGGGCAGATGAAGGTGCTGCCGCTGCGCGTGGAGCAGAAGCGGGCCATCTTTGCACGCTACTGCGAAAACTTGAAAGGCCTGCCGCTCACCATGCAGCCGAAGCTGGACTGCGCCGAGCCGAACCGCTGGCTGTCCGTTGCCCTGCTGGACGAGGGCTGCGGCGTGACGCCCGGTGAAATGCTGGCAAAGCTGAACGAGGCTGGCATCGAGGGGCGCTACCTTTGGAAACCCATGCATTTGCAGCCGGTCTTCGCAGGCTATCCCTTTGTCAGCGCCAGCGATGCGCCGGTGGGCGACGATCTCTTTGCGCGCGGCGTATGCCTGCCCAGCGATACGAAGATGGGCATGGACGATGTGGAGCGCGTGTGCGATGTGATTCGGGGGATGTTCTGATGCGGCATAAGGCTGGGCTTTATGAAAAATACATCAAGCGCCTGCTGGACATTGTGCTGTCCGGGTGTGCGCTGATCGTCCTGTCGCCGCTGCTGCTGGTGACGGCGATTCTTGTGCGCGTGAAGCTCGGAAGCCCTGTGATCTTCTGTCAGGAGCGTCCGGGGAAAGACGAAAAGATCTTCAAGCTCCACAAATTCCGCAGCATGAGCGACGCGCGGGACGAAACCGGCAACCTGCTGCCGGACAAGGAACGGCTGACGGGCTTTGGAAAGAAGCTGCGCTCTCTGAGCATCGACGAGCTGCCGGAGCTGTGGGATATCTTCCGCGGAAAGATGAGCATCGTGGGGCCAAGACCGCTGCTGGTCGAATACTTGCCATATTACACGGAAAATGAGCGCCATCGGCATGATGTACGTCCTGGATTAACTGGTCTTGCTCAGATAAACGGAAGAAACACGCTGACATGGGAACAGAAGTTCGCATATGATTTGGAGTATGTGCAGCGCATAAGCTTCTGCGAGGATATCAAAATCCTGTTTCGTACCGTTGGTAAGGTGCTGAACAGGTCGGGTGTGCAGGTCAACACCCAAAGTGGAGAAGGAAACCTTGCGAAGATCAGAAGCTGTGTTTGCGAAAAAGCGGAGTGATTATTATGCGTATTTTGATTTTGAGCTGTGGAACGAGAAACAAGGTCGTTCAGTACTTTAAAGATGCTGTTGGCGCTCAGGGGAAAGTAATCGCAACGGATTGCAGCCAATATGCGCCTGCACTTTATGATGCGGACTCGTATTATATCGTTCCTCGAATGACCGAACCCGGTTATATTGATGAGATCATAACGATTTGCAAAAATGAACGTATCGATGGCGTTTTGTCATTGATTGACCCGGAACTGTCGCTTCTGGCGCAGTACAAGAAGGATTTTGAAGCCGTTGGTACGACGGTCATTGGTTCGTCCTATGAGCTGTGCGAGATGGCACTGGACAAATGGGCGATGTATAACTGGCTGACGGAGCACGGCTACCGCTGCGCGAAAACCTATGTGCAGTTTTCGGCATTTCAACAGGCGCTGGCTGATGGTGAGGTGACGTTCCCGGTTTTTGTGAAGCCGCGCTTTGGCAGTGCAAGTCTGCATATCTCCAAGGCGGAGGATATGGAAACGGCAGCATTTCTCTTTCAGCACCAGCCTGACATGATCATTCAGGAGTTCCTGAACGGGCAGGAAATCGGCGCGGATGTTTACACGGATATGCTTTCCGGCCATGTTGTTGCCGCCTTTACGAAGAACAAATTGGTGATGCGAGCCGGAGAGACGGATAAGGCGATCTCCTTTAAGGATGAAACGCTGTTTGCGCTGATTTCACGTTTTGTTGAAGAGAGCGGGTATCGTGCGCAGATTGATATGGATATCTTCAAAATCGGGGATGCGTATTATATTTCCGAGGTCAATCCGCGTTTTGGAGGCGGTTATCCGCACGCCTATGAATGCGGCGTAAAAACGCCGCAGATGATAGTGAATAACCTGAGCGGGCAGCAAAATGTTCCCTCCGTGGGGGAATATAGAAGCGATGTTGTTATGATGAAGTACAACGAGCTAAAAACACTTGCGTTGGATGAGGGACGATGAAAAAGCGAATTGCAATACTGGCCAATCACAGCGGCGGCCTTTACGATTTCCGCAAGGACTTGATCTCAGAACTAAAAAAGTATGCCAGCGTCACAGTTGCCGTTCCGCACAATGACCGCTGGGACGAGCTTCTGCATTTGGCTGACCGCGTGATTGAACTTCCCATCGACCGGCGGGGCATGAATCCGCTTCATGACAGCAAGCTCTTTCACCAATACCGGGCGATTCTGAGAGAAGTCAAGCCCGACCTTGTTCTGACCTATACCATCAAGCCCAACATCTACGGCGGCCTTGCCTGCCGGATGGCGCACATCCCCTATGCCGTGAACATCACGGGACTTGGCAGCGCCATCGAAAACGGCGGCTGGCTCAAGAAGTTTGTGCTGGCGCTCTACAAACCGGCGTTGAAGGGTGCGAGGGTCGTTTTTTTTGAGAATGCCGGGAATCGGGACACCCTCGCTGCCACCGGCGTTGTGCCGAAGGGACGCGACGTGGTGCTGAATGGTGCAGGCGTCAATTTAGAAGATTATCCATATCAGTCCTACCCGCGGGAGGGGCCGATACGGTTTCTTTTTGTGGGCCGCGTCATGCACGAAAAGGGCGTGGACGAGCTGTTTGCCGCCGCAAAGCGGATGAAGCAGGAGTATGGCGACGGTGTGGAGTTCCATATCGTCGGCTCATTTGAGGAAGGCTACAAGCCCCTTATGGACGAGCTTGAGCAGGCTGGCGTGGTCAAGTACCACGGCTATCAGTCGGACATGAAGCACTTTTACGCTTTGGCGAGCTGCGTGGTGCTGCCGTCGTATCATGAGGGCATGTCCAATGTGCTGCTGGAGGCTGCCGCCTCCGGGAGACCGCTCATTACCAGCGATATCCCCGGCTGCCGCGAGGCGGTGGAAAACGGCGTCAGCGGATATCTGTGCCCTGCGAGGGATGCGGACGCGCTGTATGAGGCTATGCGGCGGTTTGCGGAGCTGCCGGAGAGCTGGCGGGGTGAAATGGGC
>JALEMS010000067.1 GCA_022768185.1 Clostridiales bacterium
CCGTGTGCGACGCGAAGAACGAGATAGAGTATCCCGCCATTGAGATAGCCGAGCCGTGCTACTCCATGGCCATCGCCCCCAAGACGAAGGGGCAGGACGACAAGGTCGCGGGCGGCCTTGCCAAGCTCGGCGAGGAGGACATTTCCTTCACGCTCGTCAACAACGGCGAGACTCATCAGATGGTCATCTCCGGAGCGGGCGACATTCAGGTCGACGTGCTGTGCTCCAAGCTCAAGAGCCGCTTCGGCGTTGAGACGACGCTTGCCCCGGCCCGCGTTGCCTACCGCGAGAAGATAAAGGGCAAGGTCGAGGCCCACGGACGCCACAAGAAGCAGTCCGGCGGCAGCGGCCAGTTCGGCGACGTGTGGATCCGCTTCGAGCCTCAGGACGAGAGCGACGATATGATCTTCGCCGAGGAGGTATTCGGCGGCAGCGTTCCGAGAAACTTCTTCCCCTCCGTCGAAAAGGGCCTGCGCAACGCCGTTCAGAAGGGCGTTCTGGCCGGTTACCCGCTCGTCGGCCTCAAGGCCGTGCTGTACGACGGCTCCTACCACCCCGTCGACTCCAACGATATGGCATTCCAGACGGCGGCGCGCCTCGCATATCAGGACGGCATCCCCAAGGCAAAGCCGACCATTCTTGAGCCCATCGGCCTGCTGAAGGTCACGATACCCGACGCAAACCTGGGTGATATCATGTCCGACATTTCCTCCCAGCGCCGCGGCACCGTGCTCGGCATGACCGCAGAGGACGGCATGCAGATCGTCGAAGCCGAGGTTCCCATGGCCGAGATGGGTTCCTACACCATCGACCTGCGCTCCATGACGCAGGGCCGCGGCTCCTTCTCCTGCAAGTTCATCCGCTACGAGGAGGCTCCCGGCAACGTTCAGCAGAAGGTCATCGAGGAAGCCAAGGCTGCCGAAAACGAATAAGTCAACCGCCATCCAACCGGTATCGCTGTGAATGCAACGTCAGAACACGCAATCCAATGACCGTTGCTGCGCAGGCCGCATGGCCGGGACGCTCAGGCGTCCCGGCCCGGGTCTGTCTTCAGCGATGCCTTTTCTTTCTGCGTCCGGCCCGCACGCGGGCCAGGGAGGGTTTTACGCATGAAAAAGCGTACGCAAAATAAGTTTTATTTCATCTGGAGCGCATCCATCGTTCTGTGCATCGTGCTGGCTGTTTTCTGCCTGAGCTTCTCGTCCTGCAAGGGCGACGGCCCGCAGAAGGAGCCGAGCACGCCGGTCGAGCCGGCCGATCCCACCGAACCCACCGATCCGGCGGAGCCGACCGAGCCGGAAATCGACCCGCAGGCGCCGCCCACCAACGGCGGCGATACGCCAGCCCCCTCCGAGCCGGCCGACCCGGCTGCCGGCGTGGAGCTGGGCGAAACCGAGGATCAGGGCACGGCCTATATTGACCGGCTCACCTTCCTGGGCGACAGCACGACCTACGGTCTGAAGGCCTACGGCGTACTCACCGACCGCACCGACACCAAGCAGGTCTGGACGCCCGCCAGCGGCACCCTGACGCTCTCCAATCAGAGCATTGCCACGATCGTCTACCCCGAGACCGGCGAGGAGATCAGCATCGCCGCCGCAGCCGAGCGCGCCAAGCCCGAATACCTCGTCATCACCCTCGGCGTCAACGGCGTCTCCTTCATGGACGAGGAATACTTCAAATCCGAATACACCAAGCTCATTGAGTCCATTCAGGCCGCCAGCCCCGACACGAAGATCATCTGCAACTCCATCTACCCCGTCGCGGCCAGCTACACCCTGCTCGACTCCATTAACAACACAAAGATCACCGCAGCCAACGGCTGGATCCGCGACGTTGCCGCGGCCACCGGCACGCGCTTCCTCAATTCCGCCTCCGCCATCACCGGCGCGGACGGCTGGCTGCCCGAGGAATACCAGAACGGCGACGGGATCCACCTCAACTCCACCGGCTTTCTGAAGGTGCTTGACTACATGCGTACCCACGCCTATGTCTGAGCCTGACAGGCCGCCCCCGCGGCGTCCGCCCGCGCACCGTATCCACACAATTCTGCATTGGAGGCCATAGAAATGAAGAAAAAACTGTTTGCCCTGTTTCTGGCGCTGGCGCTCTGCCTGCCTGCTCTGGCAGGCTGCGGCAGCAAGCCGGCTGCAGAGCCGGAATTTGACAACGCCGTTCAGGCCATCGACGAAGCCATCGGCAATGACGGCACCATGATCGCCGTCGACGAGGATTACGTCAAGGGTTCCATGAAGATGGACGTCTCCGGCTTCGAAGCCTGGACCGTCAAGATCAATGCCTACGGCGCCAACATCGACGAGTACGGCGTGTTCCGTGCTGCCGACGCCGACCAGGCCGCTGACATCAAAACCGCCGTTGAAGCGTATCTCCAGATGCGCGCCGACACCTGGATGCCCGAATACATGCCCGAGGAGCGCCCGAAGCTGGACGCCGCCGAGGTCGTCACCAACGGCACCTATGTCTGCTACTTCATCCTCGGCAGCGAGGCCATGGACGCCGCAGCGACCACCTTCAACGGTCTGTTCGAGGGCTGAGCCGCCCCCCTGCCCACACAAAATACGCCCGCCGCTTCCTCTCCGGAAGCAGCGGGCGTTCTGTCTTTTTTCACCTCCGCCGGCAAAACAGCCGCCGTCCGATGCCCCGGACGGCGGCTGCCTTTGCTTTCCGTCGGCCCGGACACTACGCCCCGGCCGGACGTTTCCACCGCGTCAGAACCGGCTGCAGCGCACGGTGCAGCACAAGCACAAGGCTCATGTCCACGATGGCAATGCCGAGCTTCAGCGGCGCGCGCACCAAGAGGTATGCCCCAAACGGCGCGCCGTACATCAGAGACAGGGCAAACGTGCCCCACAGGAAGTTCCCAAGCAGATCGGGGATCATGCACACCAGCAGGAACTTCCACCAGCGATCCACCCGGCCGCCGAACGCATACCGCGTCAGCAGACCCGCCAGCAGACCGGCCATCGTCGGCCCGACCATCAACAGCGGGTTGAAGCCCAGGCCGCTGAGCACCGTCGCGCCGAGAAAATCGGCCAGCGCGCCGGTAATGGCCCCGGCCGCCGGACCAAAGCAGACGCCGGCCAGCAGGATCGGGAAATACTCAAAGCTTACGCGCAGCGAGGGGGTCAGGTAAAACCCCAGCAGCCGCGCCAGAATTATGCTGACAGCCGTCAGCATAGCCACAAGGGCAATGGTACGGGGAGAACGGGAGATTTTCAAGGCAGCTCCTTTCACGAGCATGCCACAAAACGAGGAATACGCCTCGCGTGGCAGCGGATGCGGGAGAGCACCGCGCACAGGCCGCAGACCCGTGCTTCGTCCGCCGGCAACTTCCCATCCGGCGGCACTTGACGCGCTGTCCCTACTCTGTCCAACAATCTATTTTTGCACTGCGCCTCAGAAGATGCGCAGTGTTTTTTTCAGCGTCTTGGCCGGCACCTTTACCACCGCGCGGTCGGCCGTCACCAGTCCGGTCGTCTCGTCGCCCACATCGGTCAGCTGGCTGTACGCCGAGGCCGCCAGCCCCGCCGCATACGCCTCGCGCAGCTGCGACTGAAACAGCTCACGCAGCGCAAACTCCAGCCGCATGGGAGAGTCAAACCGCTGGCTGCCGGTGTCCTTCTGCGTGTCGGTGTGGCCGTCAACGTGGTGTACATACCCGCCGAATGCGCTGAGGATCCGCGCGCGGCCTGCGCTGTCCGGCTTGAGGGCCAGCTTCTTGCCGAAGCTGTGCACGCTCTTGATCTGGCCGATCCCCTGATCGTACCAGCCGCCGGCATGGTCGATCAGGCGCGTGTCATCCATGCGTTCGATGGCCGCGCATACGCGCTGCGAGGCAAACTGCCCCCATCCCTCGTAAAACGCCGTCCACATCACGATGCACGGGCTGTTTGCCAGCGTGCGCACGATCTCGCGCAGCTCGGCCAGAAACGCCTCACGCCCCGCCGCGCTCGCCCGGCCCAGCAGGCGGAAGTCCCGATCCCGGATCGGCAGCAGCGGCTCGCGGCCCGCCGCACGCTGAAAGCTGCCGCCCGACGGAATGTCCTGCCACACCAGCATGCCCAGCCGGTCGCAGTGGTAATACCAGCGCAGCGGCTCCACCTTGCCGTGCTTGTAAATCGTATTGAAGCCCAGCTCCTTCGCCGTCCGGATGTCAAACTCCATGGCCTCGTCCGACGGAGCCGCATAGCCGCCGTCCGGCCAGTAGCCGGCGTCGATCACGCCGTTGTGGTAATACGGCGCGCCGTTGAGATACAGGCGCTTGACGCCGTCCTCCCCCGCCTGCACATGCACCTCGCGCATGGCAAAATAGCTCTCGACGCTGTCGTCGCCCAGCTCCACGGTCATTTCATACAGATACGGATCCTCCGGCGACCAGAGATGCACCTCCGGCAGCAGCAGAAGCTCCGGCTCCCCGGCCTGAATGGGATATTCATATCCGCCGATGAGCACCGAGCACTCGCCCTCGCCAAACACCGTCAGCTCCACCGCGTTCTGATCCACACGCGGCACGATCTGCAGCCCGTGGATATACGCCTCCGGCACGCTCTCGCACCAGACGGTCTGCCAGATGCCGCTCTGCGCCGGATACCAGCACCCGCCGGCCGCGATCCGCTGCCGGCCCCGGCAGTAATAGGACTGCTCCGTATCGTCCCGCACGCGCAGCACCACCGTCGTCTCGCCGCTCTCCGTCAGCACATCGGTCAGATCCGCAGTGAACGGCGTATAGCCGCCCGTGTGCGTACCCATCGACACACCGTTGACCCACACAGCCGCGATCTGGTCAGCCGCGCCGATGTGCAGCAGCACCCGGCCGCGGACGAAGCCCTCCGGCATAACAAACGTCCGGCGATACCACAGATACACGCCCGCCTGCGGGGCACAGTGAACGCCGGACAGCTCCGTTTCCGGCGGAAACGGCACAAGAATCCGGTTCGGAAACTCGCTCGGTTCGGTTTCCTGCCCGGTAATGGCAAATTCCCATTCTCCGTTCAGATTCAAGTAGGAATCGCGCCGCATCTGCGGCCGCGGGTATTCCATGCGCACATGCTGCGGGTCAAGCTCGCGGCCCCAACTGGTCAGCATCTGGCATCCCCCTTTGCATTTCTTGTTGCGGCGGTCTGTCTGCGCAGAAGCCGTTACGGGATATTATATCAAAATTCACGGGACAACGCAAGTATTCCGCATCGGCTTCCGCCGCTTCCTGCCGCCGCGCACGCTGCGTGCCGCCCGTGCCTGTCGCCCTGATCGGGCGAACAGAGACATAAAACGCCGCAAGGATACGGTCGTTTTGACGTTTTCATTCCATTTGGCAGGTCCCGCTTTACAGACCGGAGAAAATAGACTATAATAGTATGCCACGCTCATCAGGCAGCGCATCGTCTCATTCCATCCGTATTTCGTTCGGAGGCGAAAAACATGTTTCTGGCCGATTATCACATGCACAGCCGCGTCTCGCCGGACGCAAAGAACTCCATGGCGGAGATGGCAGCAGCGGCGCAGGCGCACGGTATGCGCGAGATCTGCTTCACCGACCACGTAGAGGTGCGCACGGCGCTCAAGCCGACGCCCGGCGATCTGGAGCTGTTTCCCGAGCCGCCCGTCGCCATGCGGCTGATCGAGGAGGAATTTGCCGCAGCACAGGCACACCTGCCTGCCGGCCTGGCGGTGCGCGCGGGCATGGAGCTGGGCGAGGCGCACCACGACCCCGACGCCGCCGCGCTGGCGGCAAAGCAGACGTGGGCAGACTTCATCATCGGTTCGGTGCACAACCTGCGCCATGAGGAGGACTTTTACTTCATGCGCTATGAGAGCCTGGCGCAGTGCCGCACACTGATGGAGCGCTATCTGCTGGAGCTGCACGAGCTGGCCGCGCTCGACTGCTTTGACGTGATGGGGCACATCGGGTACACCCAGCGCTATATGAGCCGTCAGGGCTTCCCGCTGCGGTACACCGTGGCGGAGCACGGCGAGCTGCTGCAGGAGATTTTCCGGCGGCTGATCGACGGCGGACGCGGCATCGAGGTCAACTGCTCCGGTCTGCGGCCGGGCGATCTGGGCGACTGCTTCCCCTCCCTCGAGCTGCTGCAGCTCTACCGCGAGATGGGCGGCGAGATCGTCACCGTCGGCAGCGACGGACACAGCGTCGCGCAGGCGGGGCTGTGCATCGCGGACGGGTACGAGCGGCTGCGGGCAGCCGGCTTCCGATATGTGACGACGTTCCGGCAGCGCAGAGCACAGTTCGTCCCCATCGCATAAACGGCGGAATCGAACGAAACGCACACCATTGAAACATAACACCGAGAACATTGGAGGATCATCTCATGATTGCAATTGGTTCTGACCACGGCGGATTTCATCTCAAGCAGGAGATCATGAAGCATCTCGACGAGCTGGGGCTGGCCTATCACGACTACGGCGCATACTCCACGGAAAGCTGCGACTATCCTGCCTACGGCGAGGCTGTGGCACACGCCGTCGCCTCCGGCGCGTGCGAGCGCGGCATTCTCGTGTGCGGCACCGGCATCGGCATCGGCATCGCCGCCAACAAGGTGCACGGCATCCGCTGCGCCACCTGCTCGGACTGCTACTGCGCCGAGATGTCCCGCCGTCACAACGACGCCAACATTCTGGCCCTCGGCGAGCGCGTGACGGGCGTGGGCCTGGCAATGAAGATCGTCGACGCCTTCCTGAACGCAGAATTTGAAGGAGGCCGCCATGCACGCCGCGTGGCGCTGATCGGTCAGATCGAGGAGAAATAAACCATGGCCCGGGCAAACGAGTTTTACCGCGGGCGGCGCAAGGGGCTGCGGCCGCTGACGGTCTGTGTGATCGTCGCGGTGGTGCTGATCCTTGCGCTGGCATTGGTGCTTCAGTATTTTGAGCGCTTTCTCGTCTACACGCCGGACGGCGTGTCGCTGGAGCTTCCGTTTCTCAGCGGAGAGACGGCGGACGTCACAGCTGACGCCGGGCCGCAGCGTGTGGACGGGACAGTGGTGTTCGACGCGCCCTCGTTTGAGGACGTGCAGCAGCGCGACGTCTCGGGCCTGGCGGCCATACACGCGCTGTATGTGCCGATCGACGAGGTGTCCGACGTGGGGCTGACGCTGGCTTCCGGCAATCTGGCCGGCATCGGCGCAGACGCGCTGCTGCTGCAGATGAAGGACGCGAGCGGACGCCTGGCCTGGGCCAGTACCGTGAAGGAGGCCGTATCCTACGGCGCATCGTCCGCGTATGATCCGACGCAGAGCCTCGCGGCGCTCCGGGAGCGCGGCGTGTACCTGGCGGCGGAGGTCTGCTGCTGCACCGACGCGCTGATGGCCGAGCGCAACCTGCCGCTGGCGCTGAAGAACGCCGACGGTGCGGCATATGCCGACGCCGCGGGCGTGTGGCTTGATCCGCTCAACGGCGAGGTGCGCAACTATCTGGCGGCACTGTGCCGGGAGCTGGCGGAGATGGGGTTTGACGAGATCGTGCTGACGGGGCTGGCGTTCCCGGAGAACGCTGCGGATGTGCGCTTCTCGCAGGCGCTCAGCAGCACGCCGGACGCCGCGTCCGCCGTATCGGCGCTGGCCTCGCGGCTGACGGCCGCGCTGGCGGACACAGGCGTGCGCGTGAGCGCGGAATGCCCGGTTTCCGCCGTTCTCAGCGGGACGCCCGCCGCTTCGGGGCAGGACCCGAAGCTGTTTTTCAAGCTGTTTGACCGCGTTTACGCATACACGAGCGGACAGGCGCCCCAGTGCTACAGCGCTGTGGCCGCTTACCCGATCGCAGGCGAGGCATCGGTACGGTTTGTTTTCCTCTCCGCATACGGGCTGACCGAGGGCTCCTGGGTCTGCACGCCGGAGCGCTGACCGCGCCGCATTCGATTGAGGAGGAGAATCCCATGGAGCTTTCTTTTTGCGCGCCGTGCCTGTTCGGCCTGGAGGGCCTGGCCGCCGCGCAGCTGCGCCGGCTGGGCATGGAGCAGGTCGCCGCCGAAAACGGACGCGTGCGCTTTACCGGCGATGAGGCGGCGATGGCGCGCGCCAACATCAATCTGCGCTTTGCCGAGCGCGTGCTGCTGGAGCTCGGATGCTTCCCGGCTCCGACGTTCGATGCGCTGTATGAGGGCGTGAAGGCTCTGCCGCTGGAGCAGTTTATCCCGCGGGACGGACAGTTTCCCGTCAAGGGACACAGCCTCGATTCGGCGCTGCATTCCATTCCGGACTGTCAGCGCATCATCAAGAAGGCCGCGGCCGACCGTCTGGGGGCCAGGTACGGCTGCGCGCACATGCCGGAAACCGGCGCACTGTATCAGCTGCAGTTCGCCATCGTCAAGGACGAGGCGCGCCTGTATCTGGACACGTCCGGCGCAGGCCTGCACAAGCGCGGCTACCGTCCCCTGCAGCACGCCGCGCCCCTGCGCGAAACGCTGGCCGCCGCAATGGTGGAGCTGGCGCGCTACCGCGGACGCGGGGACTTCTGCGATCCCTTCTGCGGCAGCGGCACCATTGCCATCGAAGCGGCCCTCATGGCCAAAAACCGCGCGCCGGGTCTGTACCGCAGCTTTGCCGCGATGAGCTGGGCCGGCGTGCCCGCCCGCGTGTGGAACGAAGCGAAGGACGAGGCCCGGTCGAAGGAGTTTTCCGGCGACTATCATATCTTCGCCTCGGACATCGACGGGCAGGCCGTCGCGCTGGCCCGCCAGAACGCCGAGCGTGCAGGCGTGGCCCCGCTCATCCGCTTTGAAACGGCGGACGCGCGGACGTTCGCCCGGCAGACGGAGGGCGGCTGCATCGTCACCAATCCGCCCTACGGCGAGCGCCTGCTGGAAAAGCAGCAGGCCATGCAGCTCTGCCGCGACTTCGGCCGCGCCTATGCCGCCTCCCGCGGCTGGAGCGCATACGTCCTCAGCTCGCTGCCGGAGTTTGAATCGGCCTTCGGCCGCCGCGCGGATAAGAAGCGCAAGCTGTACAACGGCATGATCAAGTGCGACCTGTATATGTTTTACGCAAAGCCCTGACCGTCCCGAAGCAACAGATCGACGCGCCGCATGGCAATTTCTCCATGCGGCGCGTACCATATGACAGGTGCAGCCGCAGCAGCGCCGGCAAAAACGCCCCTCCCGCGCGCTGAAAACCGCTGTTTTGGGTCAAAAACGCGCCGATTTCTGTGAAAAACCTACACCGATCATAGTTCACAACATCATTCACGGAAAATTCATCTATTTTTGTGAATTTCCGGCTTGCAAATTGGGAAAACATACGTTATTATATAGGAGCATTAGCACTCAAGCCTTCGATGTGCTAATGCTTTCCACTTGTCCATTCTTTGTAATCTATTTTGCAGGAGGATCTATATATCATGAAACTCAGACCTTTGGCAGACAGAGTCGTGCTCAAGCAGCGCGCAGCAGAAGAAAAGACCAAGAGCGGCATCATCCTCACCTCCGCGGCACAGGAAAAGCCCGAGGTGTTCGACGTGGTCGAAGTCGGCCCCGGCGGCGTGGTGGACGGCAACAAGATTACCATGGAGGTCAAGGTCGGCCAGCGCGTTCTGGTCAACCGTTACAGCGGCACGCAGGTGAAGCTGGACGGCGAGGAATATAACATCGTCCGTCAGAGCGATATCCTTGCGGTGGTCGAATAATCAGGAGGTATCAACATTATGGCTAAGCAGATTATTTTCGGCGAGGAAGCTCGCAGAGCACTGGAACGCGGCGTCAACCAGCTGGCCGACACCGTGAAGATCACCCTCGGCCCCAAGGGCCGCAACGTCATGCTTGACAAGAAGTTCGGCGCGCCCCTGATCACCAACGACGGCGTCACCATCGCCAAGGAAATCGAGCTGGAGGACGCCTTTGAAAATATGGGCGCACAGCTCATCAAGGAAGTCTCCACCAAGACCAACGACGTCGCCGGCGACGGCACCACCACCGCCACCCTGCTGGCACAGGCCATCATGACCGAGGGCCTGAAGAACATCGCAGCCGGTGCAAATCCGATGGTGATGCGCCGCGGCATCGCCAAGGCCGCCAAGGCCTCCGTCAGCGAGCTGCACAAGATCTCCCAGCCGGTTTCCGGCTCTGAGGACATCAAGCGTGTCGGCACCATTTCCTCCGGCGACGAGCTGATCGGCTCGCTGATTGCCGACGCGATGGAGAAGGTCGGTCAGTCCGGCGTCATCACCGTGGAAGAGTCCAAGACCGCCGAGACCTACAGCGAGGTCGTCGAGGGCATGCAGTTCGATCGCGGCTACATCACCCCCTACATGGCCACCGATACCGAGAAGATGGAAGCCGTTCTGGAAGAGCCGTTCATCCTCATCACCGACAAGAAGATCTCCTCCATTCAGGACATTCTGCCCCTGCTTGAGCAGATCCTCAAGATGGGCAAGAAGCTGATGATCATCGCCGAGGACGTCGAGGGCGAGGCACTTGCCACCATCATCCTCAACAAGCTGCGCGGCACCTTCACCTGCGTGTGCGTCAAGGCCCCCGGCTTCGGCGAGCGCCGCAAGGAAATGCTGCAGGATATCGCCATCCTCACCGGTGGCCAGGTCATCTCCAGCGAGCTGGGCATGGAGCTGAAGGACGCCGCCATCAATCAGCTGGGCACCGCCCGTCAGGTGAAGATCACGAAGGAAAACACCGTCATCGTCGACGGCGCCGGCGCGACCGAGGACATCCAGGCCCGCATCGGCCAGATCAGAAACCTGCTGGCCACCACCACCTCCGAGTATGACCGCGAGAAGCTCCAGGAGCGTCTGGCAAAGCTCTCCGGCGGCGTTGCCGTCATCAAGGTCGGCGCTGCCACCGAGGCCGAGATGAAGGAAAAGAAGCTGCGCATCGAGGACGCGCTCAACGCCACCCGCGCTGCCGTGGAAGAGGGCATTGTCCCGGGCGGCGGCACGGCCTACGTCGTGGCCTCCCGCGCTGCCGAGAAGTGCGCCGCCGGCCTCACCGGCGATGAGAAGACCGGTGCAGCCATCGTTGCCCGCGCACTCGAGATGCCCATCCGTCAGATCGCCGCAAACGCCGGTCTGGAGGGCGCTGTCATCCTCAACTCCGTCAAGAACAGCAAGAAGGCCAACTACGGCTTCGACGCCGCCAAGGAAGCCTTCTGCGATATGATCGCCACCGGCATCGTCGACCCGACCAAGGTCTGCCGCAGCGCGCTGGAGAACGCCGCCTCCGTGGCCGCCACGATGCTCACCACCGAGTCCCTCGTGGCCGACCTGCCGGAGAAGAATCCTCCCGCACCCATGCCCGGCGCAGACGGCATGGGCGGCATGTACT
>JALEMS010000077.1 GCA_022768185.1 Clostridiales bacterium
ATGGCCGCGTGATCGGCGGGGACGTGCATTCCACCGCGCTCGGCGGGTTCATGCACGCGCTGTCATAGCCGAACAAAGAATTTGACAAACCAGGCCGCCGGGTCTATGATAAGCGCAGCCGTGTGCAAAATGCGCCGATTCTTTCCGACTGTAACAGTATAGCACAAAACAATACAAAAGGAAATCCCGTCCCGAGAGAGAAAAGAGAATGGAGCCGGGCGCGGCCCGCTGCTGCAGTCCGTTGCTCCGCATTTGGAAAGGAGCGTCCCATGCAAACGTCTCTGACAAAGCGCAAGGTCTGGAAAAGCTACACATTTCTGATTCTGATGCTTGTCGGCATCATCGCCGGCTGTATCGTCGGCCTGCTCTGGCCGGGCGCGACGGCGCTGGCCCCGCTGGGCAAGGTGTTCATCAACATGATGTTCTGCGTGGTCGTACCGCTGGTGTTCTCCTCCATTGCGGGTGCCGTGGCCAACATGCCCAGCCGCCGGCGAGCCGGTAAGATTGTCTGCAGCACCATTGTCACCTTCGTTGTGACCGGCGCCATTGCCGCGGTCATCATGATCGTGCTGATGAAGCTGGTCCCGCCGGTACCGGAGCCGTGGGTGGAGATCCCGCTCGGCGAAATCGACCAACAGAAGACCGCTGCCGAGCTGATCGTCAGCTTTTTCACCGCCGAGGACTTCGTCAGCCTGCTCTCCCGCCGCGCCATGCTGCCGCTGATTGTGTTCTCGCTGCTGTTTGGCTTTTCCGTAAGCCTGTGCGGCGGCGCGGAAACGCCGGTGGGCAAGCTGCTGTCGAGCATGACGGACGTGATGCTCAAATTCGTCCAGATCATCACCTATTATGCCCCAATTGCCTTCTTTGGTTTCTTCGCCTCCCTGGTGGCCGAATACGGCCCGAAGCTGATCGGCGACTATGGCCGCGCAATGGCTGTGTATTACCCGCTGTGCCTGATCTATCTGTTCACCGCCTTCCCGTTGTTTGCCCGCTTCGGCGGCGGCAAGGGTGCGGTGAAGGTGATGTTCCGGAACCTGCTCGGCCCGGCCGTCACCTCGCTGGGCACCTGCTCCTCCGTTGCGACCATCCCCACCAACCTGGCCGCAGCCGAGGAAACCGGTATTTCCCGCGACGTCAGCGAGATCGTGCTGCCGCTGGGCGCAACGATGCACATGGACGGCTCCTGCTTTTCGTGCGTGCTGAAGATCGCGGTATTGTTCGGCGCGCTGGGCATTCCGTTTGAGGGCGCCGGCCTGTTCGCCAAAATCCTGCTGGTAGCCGTGTTTTCGTCGGTCGCCATGAGCGGCATTCCCGGCGGCGGCTACATCGGCGAATACATCATCTGCGCCATCTTCTTCCCGGACCAGATGGCCATCGCCTACCCCATCGCCATCTCCATCGGCAACCTCGTCGACCCGCCCGCCACAATGATCAACGCCTCCGGCGACTATGTGATGTCCTTCATCGTCTCCCGCTTTGTTGACGGAAAGGACTGGCTGACCAGGCAGCTGTCTGCGAAGAAATAAGCCCTGCCACATAGATATTCCAACGGCATGAGGGCCGGCTCCCGCTGGGAGCCGGCCCTCATGCTGTCCAGGCAGCGTTCAGCCGCCGCTTTTCATGATGGAGAAGTGCATATAGTCGTACTTGCCGCTGGAATAGCCCTGTCCGCCCCAGCCCCAGCCATAGGCCTTGAAGGCGTTGACGACGCTGCCGTTGGGCGTGATGGAGTACGGACTGACGCCCGGAGACCAGAAGCTGCCCGTCATGGGCACGAGCACGCCGTTGGAATAATAGCAATAGGCGTTCTGCACGGGGTTGATGTCGATGGCGCAGCCCCAGGCGTGGCGCAGCGAGTCGGTAAAGCGCGCGCCGCTGACCGACTGGATGGGGAAGCGCTCCGGGCTTTCGAAGATCTGCTGGAAGATGCACCCGACGTCATAGGCCACCAGCTTATGTACGGTGATGCTGGCGGTGGAAGCATATTTCGTGCCGTTGGCGTCCATCTTCCAGACGTTGACGGAAATGGTCTGCATGTAGGGCGCAGCGTCTGCCGAGGAATGGAAATAGGTTTTTCCGCTGCTGCCGAACAGCTGGGTGCACAGCGAGGCGCTCGGCCTTCCCCATGCGTCGACCAGCCCCTCATTCTGGATGCGCGTGGCAAACGGAACATAGCCGGGATCGACGGTCGGGATGACGGGCCGCTCGCCCTCGTTGGCGAAGGAGGCCATCTGCCGCTCGCTGCCCCACAGCAGGCGCACCAGCACGGCGGTGGCCTGCGCACGGGTGAGGGTGTTGCTGCCGACAAAGGCGCCGTCGGCAATGCCGGCGGTGGATTTGTAGCCGGTGATGATGCCCTTGCCGTAGACCTGCTCGACCGCGTCCTTGTAGGCGGTGGGGATGGCGCTGTAGTCGGCGATGGTACCACCCGGGTTGTCGACGTTGACGCGCGGCTCCCAAAAGACGTTGACAGTGACGTTGCTGAGCATGACGGCCATTTCATAGCGCGTGATGGGCCGGTTGAGCGCCGCGGCGGTGCATGGGATGTCCACGCCGTCAAGGACGTTGGCCTCGTCGAGCATGGTCCAGTACGGCTGCGCCCAGTGGACGGTGACGCGCAGATTCTCCGTGTACAGCTCGGACGACACGGCCAGCATCTTCATAAACTCACCGCACGTCAGCTCCTTTTCGGGCAGGAAGCTGCCGTCGGCATAGCCGTCGACGATGCCGAGGCTGGAAAGCCTGTCAATATATGTTCTTGCCCAGTGGCCGGACGAAACGTCAGTAAAAGCTCGGGCGGAGCCAAAGCCTGCCGCGGCCGGCAGCTGCAGCAGCAGCGCGGCGGCCAGCGTCAGAACGATCAGACGCAGCTTGCATTTTCTCATATCTCTGTTTCCTTTCAGGTGGGATCGTCCGGGGCGGGTGCATCGCCGCGCAGCCCGGCCAGCCGCCGGCGCAGCGCCTCGGCCTCATGCAGCAGGCGCGCCCCCTCCTGCTGCAGCAGCACTCCCGCCGGCGTGAGGGAAACGCTGTTTTTCGTTCGCTCGAGCAGGCGCACGCCAAGCTCCGACTCAAGCGCGGCCACGGTGCGGCAGGTGGTCGAATGGCTGACGTACAGGCGGCGAGCCGCCTCGCTGAAGCTTTTATGCTCGGCCACCGTGCAGAAGATGCGGATCTGTTCCAGTTCCATCGTGTTACAATTTAAATTGGTGCGGCATCAGCTGCTCAAGCCGGTAGCTGACATAGCGCCCGCCGGATTTGGCGCAAAGCACCTCCATATCCGTGGAAAACTCCGCCAGCACCTGCCGGCACGCGCCGCAGGGCATACAGTAATTGGGAGAGTCGGCATAAATGGCGATGCGGCGAAAGCGCGTCTGCCCCTCGCTGACAGCCTTGCAGACGGCGGTGCGCTCGGCGCAGATGCTGCTGCCGAGCGCCGCATTTTCCACATTGCAGCCGGTGAACACCGTGCCGTCCATGCACTCGAGCGCCGCGCCCACAGCAAAGCGTGAATAGGGCGCATAGGCGTTTTTCGACGCCTCAAAGGCGATTTTTAGCAGCTCATGGTCATTCATATCTTCTCTCCGCTCTTTGCTTTCTCTCCGGGTCTCTCTTTATTTCTCCTGTGTCCGGCCGAGGTCGACCTTCCATTCGGCAATGTTGTCGAAAACGTTATACTGCGTGGGGGACATGCCGCTCACCACGTCGCGGCGGGTCAGCACCTGATGGCGCTCGAAGCAGATGGGGATGATGGGCGCGGTCTCCGCCACGTATTCCAGCAGGATTTTGCCGCACTGCTGGCGCAACTCCTCGTCGGGCGCGGCAAGGAACTGATCGATATAGCTGAGATAGTTGGGATCGGTCTCGCCCATAAAATTGAGCGTGCCGCCCTCGGCAAACAGCTCGGTCAGATCCCAGTCCGGCGTGAGCATCACTTCTGCGTAATAGAGATCAAACTCGCCGTTGGCCAGCGCATTGGTGTAGCTGTTCCAGTCCAGCTCGCTGAGCGTGACCGGCAGGCCGATGCCGTTGAGGTCGGAGACGATGCGGCGGGCCGCCTCCAGCTTGGTGGTGCTGTCGCTGCAGACGATCATGCGCAAATTCAGCTCCGCCGGGATGCCGGCCTCCATAAACTCCAGCTGCCCGTCCTCGTCATAGTCGTCCAGACCCGCGTTGTTGAGGATGGTCTTGCACTTGTCCAGATCAAAGCGCAGGCGGTCGGTATACGACGAAAGATAATACGGGCAGGACGGCGGCAGCGGCAGCACCGTCTGCACGGCGGTGCCTCCGAGCAGGGTGTTGGTGATATACGCACGGTTCACGGCAAAGTGCAGCGCAAAGCGGCAGGCCGGATACCGGAACATCACATTTTTTTGATTGATGCCGAGGTAGTGCAGGTTTGTGGTGTGAAACAGACGCGCGTCGGTAACGCCGCCGTAGCCGAGGTTGCTCGTGCCGCCCGGGTCGTGCACGACAAGGTCGATCAACCCGTCCTCAAACTCCGCGATGCGGTCTTCGGCCAGCACGGTCGCACGCAGATAGATCGTGTCAAGCGGCAGCGAATCCGCCTGCGGCCAGACCGCATTGACGACCAGCGACGTGCAGTCGGTGCTGAAGGCATACGGCCCGGTACCCAGCGGGTAGTCAAGATTGCCCGAGCCGTAGGGGATCACGGGAATGACCAGCCGCGCGGGAAACAGCATGTCCGCCTTGGCCAGCGACACGGCAAACTGCGTCTCAGAGATGGCGGACGCGCCGTAAACGTTGCGCAGACGGCCCGAGAAGCGGGCGGCGCGCTGCGCGCGCTGAATGGAATAGGCGCAGTCCTTCGGCGTGACGGGCGTGCCGTCGGAAAAGGCGCGCGTGGTGTCCACGGTAAAGACCCACCAGACGCCGTCGGAGGTGGTGCAGTCAGAGATGAGATTCGGGTGCCACTGATAGTCGTTGTCCACGCGCACCAGCGTCTCATACACCAGCTCGCTGACCAGGATGTTGTCCTCCGAGCGGGTGGTGATGGGGTTGAGGGACATTTCCGGATTGTAGGCCAGCGAGAACACGTCGTCCGCCGCGTTGGCCTTGAACGGCGTTTTGCCGGGCAGCTCGCCGGTGAGCGCATCGTCGGGCAGCCCGACGTCCGGGTCGGCCGGCTGTTTGCCGCAGCCGCACGTCAGCAGCAGCGCCGCGCACACAAGCAGCGGCGCCAGACGGCGCAGGGGCCTGTTTCGGTTGAGCATATGACGTTGTCCTTTCAAAGCACAAGGATGGCGGCCTGTGTGCCGCGCGCCGCGCCGCAGCGCCGGTGCGACCAGTACCGCGCCGGATTGCAGCGCGTGCATTCACGCCGCAGGGCCACATGCTCCGGCCGCAGCCCCAGCTGCAGCAGGCGCAGGCGGTTGGCCCCCGGCAGATCCAGCAGGTATTTCCCCGGCGCGGCGGCCGGGCGGGCCAGTTCCTCATCGGTGCCCAGCCAGTCGAGCAGCGCCTCATGCACCTCCGGTCCCGTCTCAAAGCAGCACGGGCCGATGGCCGGGCCGACGGCGGCGCACAGCCGCTCACGGCGCGCGCCGAGGCGTTCCATCGCTTCGACGGTTTTGCCCAGAATGTCCGCCGTGGCGCTGCGCCAGCCGCAGTGTGCGGCTGCGCCCACGCCGGCCTGCGGATCGTGCAGCAGCACGGGCACACAGTCGGCAATCAGCACCAGCACGGGCAGACCCGGCTGCGCCGTCACAATGGCGTCGGCCTCGCACACGCCGGGGCCGAGCGGCCCGACGGCCTGGCCGGCACAGGCGACGTGCACCGTCGCGCCGTGCACCTGATTGACACGCACGGCCCGTGTGAGATCGAAGCCGACCGCGTCAGACAGCCGCCGCCAGTTTTCCAGCACGGCCTGCGGCTCGTCTCCCCGGCTGCCGCCGAGGTTGAGGCTTTCATAGATCCCGCGGCTCACGCCGCCGGTGCGGGTGGTAAAGAGATGGCGGGCCGGCAGCACGTCCGCCGTCAGCCATTGCAGTCCGTTTCTGCTGTGCAGGGTGAAGCCGCTCATTTGCCGCAGCACTCCTTATACTTCAGCGGGCGGCTGCCGTCGGCCTTCCACTTGCCGCAGGGGCACGGATCGTTGCGGCCCGGCTTTTTGACGCGAACGGGCTGCTTTTTTACCGTGGCGTCTCCGCCGACGTTGTTGACATTGGTGCGCACAACGCTTTTGCGCTCGATGGGAGCCTCACGGCGGACACGCACGGTGAAGATGCGGCGCACGACCTCCGCACGGATGCCGGCGATCATCTCCTCGAACATGTCGTAGCCCTCCTGCTTGTAGGCGTCGATGGGCTTGATGTTGCCGTAGCCGCGCAGGCCGACGCTGCGGCGCAGCTCGTCCATGGCGTCGATGTGCTCCATCCAGTATTCGTCGACCACGCGCAGCAGCACCACACGCTCGACCTCGCGCATGAGCGGCGTTCCGTTCGGCTGCAGGCCGAACTCGGCCTCCTTCTGCGCGTAGACCGCGTGCGCCTTTTCGGTGAGCAGGCGGATGAGATCCTCATGCGTCAGCTCCGGCGTCCACCCGATCTCGCCGTGGGTCAAAAAGAGCTTCTCCAGCGGGGCGAGCAGCTCGTCCAGATGCGCCTGGTTCTCCGGCGGGGTGCTGCCGGCGGCGTCTGCGATGACCTCGTCGAGCATGCTCATGATGTTGTCGCGCACATTCTCGCCGTCGAGCACCTTGCGGCGCTGGGTGTAGATGGTGTTTCGCTGCAGGTTCATCACGTCGTCGTACTCCAGCGTGCTCTTACGCACCTGGAAGTGCCGGCTTTCGACGGTCTTCTGCGCCTGCTCGATGGCGTTGGAGAGCATTTTGTGGTCGAGCGGGGTGTCCTCGTCGACCTTGAGCGCCTCCATCATGGACATGACGCGCTCCGAGCCGAACAGGCGCATGATGTCGTCGGTCATCGCCAGATAGAACCGGCTGCGCCCGGGGTCGCCCTGACGGCCGGAGCGGCCGCGCAGCTGGTTGTCGATGCGGCGGGAATCGTGCCGCTCGGTGCCGATGATGAACAGGCCGCCGGCCCTGCGCACCAGCTCGGCCTCGGCCGAGGTCTCGACGCGGTGGGCCTCCAGCCGCTCGTGGAACAGGCGGCGGGCCGCCAGAATGTTCTCGTCGTCCGTCTCGGCGTAGCCCGTGGCCTGATTGACGGTCTCCTCGTCGAAGCCGGCGCGGCGCAGGTCGCTCTTTGCCATATACTCGGCGTTGCCGCCGAGCATGATGTCGGTGCCGCGGCCGGCCATATTGGTGGCGATGGTGACGGCGCCGAGCTTGCCGGCCTGCGCGACGATCTCGGCTTCCTTCTCATGGTGCTTCGCGTTGAGCACGTTGTGCGGGATGCCGCGGCGCTTGAGCAGCGAGGAGAGGTATTCGCTCTTTTCAATGCTCACCGTGCCCACCAGCACCGGCTGGCCCGCCTCGTGGCAGGCGGCGATCTGCTCGATGACGGCGCGGAGCTTGCCGGCCTCGGTCTTGTAGACGACGTCGGGATCGTAGATGCGCTGCACCGGGCGGTTGGTGGGGATCTCGACGATGTCAAGGCTGTAGATGGTGCCGAATTCCTCGGCCTCGGTGGTGGCCGTGCCGGTCATGCCGGAGAGCTTGTCGTACAGGCGGAAGTAGTTCTGGAAGGTGATGGTGGCCAGCGTCTTGTTCTCGCGCTGCACGTCGACGTGCTCCTTGGCCTCGATGGCCTGGTGCAGGCCCTCGGAGTAGCGGCGGCCGAGCATCATGCGTCCGGTGAACTCGTCGACGATGATGATCTCGTTGTCCTTGACGACATAGTCAATATCGCGGCGCATCACGCCGTGGGCGCGGATGGCCTGATTGATGTGGTGCGAAAGGGTGGAGTTTTCGATGTCCGAAAGGTTCTCCAGCCCGAAGGCCTGCTCGGCCTTGCGGATGCCCTGGGCGGTGAGCGTGGCGGTGCGGGCCTTCTCGTCGACGATGTAGTCGGCGTCGACGTCAAAGTTCTCGTCGCTCTTCTCGTCGATGGAGGCGAAGGTGGCCCGGCGCAGGCGGCAGACAAAGTCGTCCACCTTACGGTAGAGGTCGGTGCTCTCGTCGCCCTGGCCGGAAATGATGAGCGGGGTCCTCGCCTCGTCGATGAGGATGGAGTCGACCTCGTCGACGATGGCGAAGGCATGTCCGCGCTGCACCATGTCTTGCTTGTACAGGGCCATGTTGTCACGCAGATAGTCGAAGCCCATCTCGTTGTTGGTACCGTAGGTGATATCGGCCGCGTAGGCGGCGCGGCGCTCGTCGCCGTTGAGGCCGTGCACGATCAGGCCCACGTCCAGGCCCATGAAGCGGTGCACCTTGCCCATCCACTCGGAGTCGCGGCGGGCCAGATAATCATTGACGGTAACGATATGCACGCCCTCGCCCGTCAGCGCGTTGAGGTATGCCGGCAGCACGGCCACCAGCGTTTTGCCCTCGCCGGTCTTCATCTCGGCGATGCGCCCCTGATGGAGCACCACGCCGCCGATCAGCTGCACGCGGAAGGGCTTCATGCCCAGCACGCGCCAGGCCGCCTCGCGCACGGCCGCGAAGGCGTCCGGCAGGATGTCGTCCAGCGTCTCGCCCGCGTTGAGACGGCCGCGCAGCACGTCCGTCTGGCTCTGGAGCGTCTCGTCGCTCATCGCCTCATACTGCGCCGCGCGCGCCTCGATCTGGTCGACGATGGCGCTGACCTTTTTGAGTTCCTTATCGTTGCGGGAGCCGAACAGGCCCGTAAAAAGTCCCATAACTGTATGATCCGCCTTTCCAAAAGGCCGGCCGCAGGCCGGCGCTGCACTCGTTGTGATTCTGCCCCCGGCGGCGCGAAGCGGCCGGGGCGCGCCCGTCCCGCGCTTTCGCGCAAAGGGAGAGCAGGCCGATGTTAACTGAACAATTATAGCATAGATACACCATGAAAAAAAGTAAAAAATTTGTGGCCGGCGCGCCAACTTTCTGTTTGAAGTCGGGCGAAAAATGTTGTATGATAAAAGATAATATGCCTGTACGGTGCGTACGCCGCCCGGGCGGCACAAAATTTTGCCCGTCCGGCACGGGCGCGGAGGACACGATGAAAAAAATCGGCTTTGACAACGACCAGTATCTCAAGCTGCAGTCGGAAAAGATTCGCGAGCGCATCGCCCTGTTCGGCGACAAGCTCTATCTGGAGTTCGGCGGCAAGCTGTTCGACGACTTCCACGCCTCCCGCGTGCTGCCCGGCTTCGAGCCGGACAGCAAGATCCGCATGCTCATGGAAATGAAGGACGACGCCGAGGTCGTCGTGGTCATCAGCGCCAACGACATTGAGCGCAACAAGCGCCGCGGCGATCTGGGCATCACCTACGACGCGGACACCCTGCGCCTGATCGACGCCTTCAAGGAATGCGGCCTGTACGTCAGCAGCGTGGTCATCACGCACTATCAGGAGCAGCCCGCGGCGGACAACTTCCAGAAGCGCCTCGAGTCGCTGGGCATGCAGGTCTACCGGCACTACATCATTCCCGACTATCCGGCCAACCTCGGACTGATCGTCTCCGACGCCGGCTACGGAAGGAACGACTATGTCAAAACCTCCCGCTCGCTCGTCGTCGTCACCGCGCCCGGCCCCGGCAGCGGCAAAATGGCCGTGTGCCTTTCGCAGCTGTTCCACGAGCACAAGAACGGCGTGAAGGCCGGCTATGCAAAGTTTGAGACCTTCCCGATCTGGAACCTGCCGCTCAAGCACCCGGTCAACCTCGCCTACGAGGCCGCCACGGCAGACCTCGACGACGTCAATATGATCGATCCCTTCCATCTCGACGCCTACGGCGTCACCACCGTCAACTACAACCGCGACGTGGAGATCTTCCCCGTGCTCTCGGCCATGCTTGAGCGCATCCTCGGCGAAAGCCCCTATCAGAGTCCCACCGACATGGGCGTGAACATGGCCGGCTGCTGCATCATCGACGACGAGGCCTGCCGCGAGGCGTCCCGTCAGGAGATCATCCGCCGCTATTATGCCACGGCCTGCGCCCTGCGTCAGGGCATGGCCGAGCAGAGCCAGCTGTGGAACATCGAGCTGCTGATGAAGCAGATCGACGCCGTACCCGAGGACGACCGCGCCGTCGTGCGCCCGGCGCTGGAGCTGGGCGAGCGCACGCAGGCCCCTGCCATGGCGCTGGAGCTGCCGGACGGCACCGTCGTCACCGGCAAGACCTCCTCCCTGCTGGGCGCGGCCTCGGCCTGCCTGCTCAACGCCCTCAAGCGCCTCGGCGGCATCGACAAGAGCGTGCGTCTGATCTCTCCGGCCATCATCGAGCCGATCCAGCACCTGAAGGTGGAGCACATGGGCAACCGCAATCCCCGCCTGCACACCGACGAGGTGCTCATCGCGCTGGCCATCTGCGCCGTCACCGATCCGATGGCCGAGCTTGCCATGGATCAGCTGTCAAAGCTGGACGGGTGCGAGGCGCACTCGACGGTGATCCTCTCGCGCGTGGACGAGAACGTCTTTCACAAGCTGGGCGTCAACCTCACCTACGAACCGAAGTATCAGACAAAAAAGCTGTTCCATCGCTGAATCCGGCGATTATTTGCAGAAAGGACTGACCCGGTATGAAAAAACTGCTTTTGGGCAACGCGGCCGTTGCCCGCGGCCTGTATGAGGCCGGCTGCCGCTTTGTATCCTCCTACCCCGGCACACCGTCGACGGAGATCACCGAGGAGGCGGCGCGCTACGACGAAATCTACGCCGAGTGGGCGCCCAACGAGAAGGTCGCCTTCGAGGCGGCCGCCGGCGCAAGCATCGGCGGGGCGCGCTCGTTCTGCGCGATGAAGCACGTGGGCCTCAACGTGGCGGCCGACCCGCTGTTCACCGTATCCTACACCGGCGTCAACGCCGGCATGCTCATCGGCGTGGCGGACGACCCCGGCATGGCCTCCTCCCAGAACGAGCAGGACTCGCGCCATTATGCGCGCGCGGCAAAGCTGCCGATGCTCGAGCCGTCCGACTCGCAGGAGTGCAAGGACTTCGTGCAGCTGGGCTACACACTTTCCGAGCAGTACGACACGCCGGTGTTCCTGCGCCTGAGCGTCCGCGTGGATCATTCGCAGACCCTTGTGGAGCTGGGCGAGCGCAGCGTGCCGGAGTTTCCGCCCTATGCCAAGGACATGAAAAAATACGTCATGCTGCCCGGCAACGCCATCGCGCGGCACGTCGTTGTGGAAAACAATCTGGCCGCGCTGGCCGAGGCCGCCGAGACCTGCCCCATCAATCGCGTGGAGATGGGCGACACATCCGTCGGCTTCGTCACCGCCGGCATTTGCTATCAGTATGTGAAGGAGGCCTTCCCCGAGGCCAGCGTGCTCAAGCTCGGCATGGTGTGGCCGCTTCCGGTGAAGCTCATCCGCGCGTTTGCCGCGAAGGTCGACCGGCTGATCGTCGTTGAGGAGCTCGACGGCTTTCTTGAGTCGCACTGCCGCGCCAACGGCATCCGCGTCGACGGCGGCAAGGATCTCTTCGGTCTGCAGGGCGAGCTGAGCCAGACCCGCATCGCCGAGGCGCTGGGCGCGGCAAAAAAGCCGGCGCTCTGCTTCGATGAGCCGGTGGCCCCGCGGCCGCCCGCGCTGTGTCCGGGCTGCCCGCACCGCGGCACGTTCTATACGCTCTCCAAGCTGGGCCTGACCGTGTTCGGCGACATCGGCTGCTACACGCTCGGCGCGCTGCCGCCGCTGGGCGCGATGGACGCCACGCTGTGCATGGGCGCGTCCATTTCGGCGCTGCACGGCTTCCAGAAGGCGCAGGGACCGGAAAGTGCAAAGCGCTCGGTCTGCGTCATCGGCGACAGCACCTTCATGCATTCCGGCATCACGAGCCTGACGGACGTGGTGTATAACAAGGGCATCTCCACGGTGCTCATCCTCGACAACTCCATCACCGGCATGACCGGCCACCAGCAGAATCCCACCACCGGCAAGACCCTCAAGGGCGAGACGGTGCCGATGATCGACATCGTGCGCGTGTGCGAGGGCCTTGGGATCCGCCGTGTGCGCGTGGTCGACCCCGGCCATCTCAGGGAGCTGGAGGACGCGCTGCGCGAGGAGCTGGCCGTCGACGAGCCGTCGGTACTGGTGCTGCGCCGGCCGTGCGTGCTGCTGCCGCAGGTGCGCGCGCAGCAGAAGCCGCCCCTGCAGGTGGACCGCGAGGCCTGCCGCGGCTGCGGCATGTGCATGCGCATCGGCTGCCCGGCCATGCGCTTTGACGGCAGAGCGGAGATTGACCCGACCCTGTGCGTCGGCTGCCGGCTGTGCACGCAGCTGTGCCATTTCGACGCCATCGGCAAGGAGGAGCAGTAACATGAACGAAACCAGATGCATCATGATCGTCGGCGTGGGCGGCCAGGGCACCCTGCTCGCCTCGCGCATCCTCGGTAATCTGCTCACCGGCGCGGGCTATGACGTGAAGGTCTCCGAGATCCACGGCATGAGCCAGCGCGGCGGCAGCGTCGTCACCTATGTCAAATATGGCAGGAAGGTCTATTCTCCGGTCATCGACCGGGGCGAGGCCGATCTGATTTTGTGCTTTGAGCGGCTGGAGGCGGCCCGCTGGCTGCCATGGCTGCGCAAGGGCGGGCGCATGATCGTCAACGACCAGCGCATCGACCCCATGCCCGTCATCACCGGCGCCATGTCCTATCCGGACGATATCCTCGCCCGCCTGCGCGCGCTGGGCGCAGACGTCACGGCGGTCGACGCGCTCGGCTTGGCCTGTCAGGCCGGCAGCGCCAAGGCGGCCAACGTCGTGCTGCTGGGCGTGCTGTCCGCCGACGGCGCGTTCCCGGAGGAGGCCTGGCAGGCCGCGCTGGCCGAGGAGGTCAAGCCGAAGTTTCTCGAGCTGAACCGCCGCGCCTTCGCCCTGGGAAGGAGCGCCGCAGTATGAAGCCGGTCTACTGCAACACCGCCAGCGTCTCGCACAATCGCAAGACCGACGAGGTGGCCATTTCCTTCTCCAACATCTACACCGAGCACCGTCTCTCCGTCGACGGCAACGGCATCACCGACGTCTCGGCCAAGGTGGCCGAGGAGGAGGCGCACGTCATCATGAGCGCCGAAAGCTTTCTTGCCCTGAAAAAGCTGCTCGACAGCGTGCAGGACAACATGTCCTCCCGCCAATGAAAGCGCCGGAGCGCGGCTTCCTGCAGGAGGTCAACATCAAATCCGACCTGCCCACGGTCGACACGGCCATCCGCCGCGTCACCTGGCAGATCCACAACAGCCGGGCCATGGGAGCCGGCGCCGTCAAGCTCATCCACGGCTACGGCTCCACCGGCCGCGGCGGACGCATCCGCACCGAGGTGCGCCGCTATCTCGAATCACAGAAGCGGCTGGGCACGATCCGCGACTACATCTGCGGCGAGGACTTTTCCATCTTCGGCGAGGCCACGCGCAGCGCCTTCGCCCGGTGCGGCGCGCTGCGGCACGACCGGGATCTCGACCGGTCGAACAACGGCGTGACGATCATCGTTTTTTGAATTTTTTCTCTTGACAAGGTCCGAAAAAAATGGTAAGCTTACCTGGCTTGCGGGTGTAGTTCAATGGTAGAACACCAGCCTTCCAAGCTGGATACGAGGGTTCGATTCCCTTCACCCGCTCCAGGAAGAACGAGCGGGTGGAGCAGCACTGGGCAAACTCGGCGGCAGATTCTCAGGCACGGAATATGCGCCAATAGCTCAGCCGGATAGAGCAACTGCCTTCTAAGCAGTAGGTCGGGGGTTCGAATCCCTCTTGGCGTGCCAAAATATGGTGGGTATAGCTCAGTTGGTTAGAGCACCGGATTGTGGTTCCGGGTGTCGAGGGTTCGAGTCCCTTTACCCACCCCACTGAAGAATAGGGATTGGGGCAGATCCCAATCCCTGTTTCTTTTCAATCCTGTCCCTTGGATGATGGGATGTAGTGTAATGGCAACACACCAGACTTTGACTCTGATATTACAGGTTCGAGTCCTGTCATCCCAGCCAGAAAAGCAAATGATCCGGTAGCTCAGCCGGCAGAGCATCTGCCTTTTAAGCAGAGGGTCCGGGGTTCGAACCCCCGCCGGATCACCAATATTCAAAATCCCCGTAACCTGTGCGTTACGGGGATTTTTCTTGTTTTTCATGGATTTTACAGTATTTTTTTCGTTTTTTTCGCTCTCTGCAAGTTTGCTAATATGCAAAAAATTCACATCTCTAACCGAATAAGAGTATAGATCGGCAATCCTGGTTACAAAACTCTCAAACGTATTACACTCTACGTCGATATTATCCAGAATGGCGTTTTCAATTTTTACCCGATATAGAGAATTCGGTCCCGTCCTGATTGCGTGAAGCGCCTCGTGATAGGCAGTTTCCAGCCCGTCAATATCGAGGTCTGATGATAGAAAGATGGTAATATCCATGCCGTCTCGCAGCGTTTGCCCTGCGTCGGAAACTTCCGAAACGCCCTTGCGGTTAGTGTGCATTTCTCCGTCAAATACGATTACATCAAATCCCCATTTTTTCAGGGCATCATGGGCTGTTTTCGCCTCGCTGCTCCAGATTTCTTCATTGGCAAGCTTAAAGCCCATTGCAGCGCCGCCGTTTTTTGTTTCAGCATAGAAATAGCCATCTGCCCGCATACGATCTTCAAAATCGTTGCGGGTTTCTTTTCGCTCTACGCGTGCGGATCGCTCTCGGTTACGTCCAGAGGAAGAGGCCGCATGTTTTCGTAGTATTTCTTTAATTCGGCTCTCATAGCGGCTTCGTCTGCTGCCTTTTGCGCCGGTGTCCGCTTGGCTAATTTCTCCCTTGCTTGCTCCGGTGTCAGAAATTGTTTCTTTTTGTCCATTTGCGTCCTCCTTTATTCCTCCGGGGGCAGTGCGTACACTTCCTCCTTGATGAAGTCCAGAGCTTCGTACTCCCTCATTCCCTGGCGCAGCATATCCGCGTGCCAGTCCAGAAGTTCCTCCGCTTTCTGCTGCAGCGTCGGGATCAGCGTCCCCTCGCTGTGCATCCTGGCGCACATCTTCGGAAGAAACTCCGTCCAGTAGTCCGCCAGCATCCGGCCGTCCGGACCTAACTGTCCGTACTGTTCTTCCGTCAAATACTTCTTCCACGGTTTCTGTGCCATTATTCTTGTCCTCCTTCTTAATACTGAACTGCTTGTCTTCAATCTGCTCAGCCTGACGCAGCATATTGTCTACCGGGCTTTCTCCGGATGCTCTGCGGCGTTCCAGTTCCGCCCGGATCGCGTTGCCGTCAATGTCTTCCCGGTCTTCCTTTACCCGCTGCTCGGGGTAGAAGTTGCTCCGGGCTACGCTCAGAAGGTCGCTCACCGCTTCCTCCCGGGTGGCGAAGGGCCCGCCATGATAGGCGTTGGCCCGTGCGTCCGTCACATAGCCCCCGGTGCCCTTGGCCCGGTCGATGCTCACCCGGTAGCCGTCCGCCGTCCGGGTGATGGAGTAGCGGATCCCGTCCGCCACTGCCATGTTGTACCCGTCCAGCCGCTGGGCGAGGGAATCATAGCCGCTCTGGTTTTCTCCAGTATAGCCGTTTCCATTCGGAATAGCAACAGACTTGTTGTTAACAATCGGCTGGCTTTCTGCGGTTTCTTCTGCCTGTTTGCCGGCGCTTTCTCTCCTTGCGGCCTCCTCCTTTTCCTTTTTGACGCGCGCCCGCTTTTCTGCGCCCTTTTGCCGCGCTTTTTCAAGCCGTTCCTCTCTCCCCGC
>JALEMS010000041.1 GCA_022768185.1 Clostridiales bacterium
CAGGCCGCGGCGCGCAAACACCGCGCCCAGCAGTACCAGCAGCACCCGATAGCCGACGTACAGCAGGTTATCGAACGTCCCCACCATCGACCAGAACAGGCTGAGCCGGCGGCGCACGCCATTCCAGCCGTCAAGCAGTCCTTCGTGACGGCGGCCCACCGCGCTTTCCATCCTCAGCAGACGTATATCGTGCCGCCCGCTGACTTTGTCCTCCACAAACGAAGTGAGCTGCTTGAGCCGCGCACGTTCCTCATCCTGCTGCTTCTGGCACCCGTTCGACGCCGTCAGCACCGCCAGATTGTACGCCACCGGCACGACGGCCGCGACCACCGCCAGCGGCGCGCAAATCGCGCATAGGCTCACGAACGCAATGACCGTCGCCACCAACGTCTTGAGACTGCCCTTAACCAGCGAACCAACGGCGCTCTGAAAATCCGCGCTGTCCGCGTTCATGCGGTTGAGCATGTCCCCCGGCGTCAGTCGATTCTCCAGCGACATCCCCACCGCCGCTTCACAGTTTATCCGGTTCAGCATATCGCCGCCCCGCAAAAATATACGTTCATAGCCGTATTCCCCCAGATATTGCAGCGTAGAAAATACCACCAGCAGCCCCGCCGCCCACGCAAGGGCATTCACCGAAACAGAACCGTTCATGGCTCCGTCGATAAAGTCGCTCACGCTTTGCGCATACCATATCCGAACCAACGCCCCGGCCGCGCAGCAGAACGTCGCCCCCAGCAGCGCCGGCAGCAGCAGCCGAAACGGCTTGAGCGCCCGTATCAGAATTTTCATGACCCGATTCCTCCTGTCACGCGTATCGCGCGGCCTGGGCATGCCAGAGCCGTTTATACGCATCGTTGCTTTGCAGCAGCTGCGCATGCGTCCCCTGTCCCGCAATGCGTCCGTTCCGCATTACAATAACCTCGTCGCAGAATCTGCAGCAGGACATTCGATGAGACACAATCAGTACGCAGCGATCTTTTGCCACCTGATCCAAATCCGCGTACACATGCATCTCCGTAACCGAATCCATAGCCGACGTAGGCTCATCCAGAATGAGCACGTCATGACTTTCATATATCGTGCGCGCAATGCCCAGCTTCTGCCGCTCGCCGCCTGACAAATCCCGTGCATGCTCGTCAAAATCACGGCACAGCAGTGCGTCCATACCGCGCACATCCCCCGCAACGACAGCATCCATACCGCTCCAGCTGATTACTTCCCTCATTTTATCTTCTGCATAGTATCTGCCAAGCAATATATTGTCCCGCAGCGAGCACGGAAAGAGATTGGTTTTTTGATACATTGGCACGCAGGCACGCCTGATGACGTCGGTGCCCTGTATTTCTATCCCGTTCGCCGTTATCATGCCGCTGGCGGGTAAGTACAATCCCAGGATGAGATTCAAAAGCGTGGTCTTTCCCGCGCCGTTTTCGCCGACTATGGCATACTTTTTGCCCTTCTGCAGCGAAAGTGAGATTCCCTTCAGCGCCCAAGTCTCGTTGGCCGGGTAATGAAAGCTGACGTTCTTCAGCTCAATTGGCAGCGAAAAGTCCGCCGCGCCCTGCTTTTCGCCGGACAAACCGCTTTCTACATATTGGCAATAATCGCGAAGCCCAGTGAGATATCCCGCGTACTTGCGATTTTGAAAGTAATGATCGATGATCTCATTGAGTGCGGCAGAAAGGCTGATGGAGGCAGCCACCGCCGCGCTGTATGTGCCGATACTGATCCATCCTTTCATGGCGGGTACTACCAGCAGCCCGCAGATCAACACCTGTTCCAAATACTTGACCGCCCGGCAGACGCCGTCCACCTTTCCGTATCCATTGTACAGCAGCGCAAACGTATGTCCCAATGTCTTCTGGTTGTCTGTGCGAATTTTTCCCATGATATAGTCGTACATGCCATAGAGCCGCACTTCCTTGCCAAAGCTCATGTCACAGATCAGTTTGTCGTAGTACTCATAGCGTCGGTCGATAACCGTCAGCTCTTCTTCGTACTTCAACTCGACCTTCAGCTTCCGCTTTTGCAGTATCCGCAAAACAGCCGCCAGCGCAACGATAAGCGCAACAAGAACGACATTTGAGGAGGCGATAATCGCGGTCATGGAGAGTATCATTACCATCGACTTTATCAGTGCTGCCGCGCTGTTCATGTAACCCGTCAGCGCTCCCTGATTCTTGATGGGACGGTATGCGCGATCCATCATTTTGAGGTATTCATCGCTGTCTGACAAATCGTACCGTCCATCGACCGACAGCGTCGTCAGGTATCGCTCCAGACGGTCGCTGAACGAGAGATTCCTTTGGAGCACCCGCCCGCCGATCCATCTTTTGACAAGCACCGCTGCCGCGCCAGCTCCCAATAATATTCCCAAATACAGGCCCAGCCTGGAGATTGTCTGCCGCCCGGCCAGCGCATCGATTATCTCTTTCAGCAATATCACTGACACAAACGGCATAACCGCATCTGCCAGCGCCTGGATCCCGATCACCGCCGGCAGTTTCGGCTCCAGGTCGAATATCTTTTTTACGATGAAATAATCAGTGGTTTTGCGCATCGATTGAAGCAGTTCGCGCATTTTCATTTTCATTGCATGCTTCCTCCTGAGCCGGATCTAGGAACGATAGAAATTCGCCTGCGCTTCGTACAGCGCGGCATATCCACCGCGCCGGCGCATAAGCGCTTCGTGCGTCCCTCGCTGCGCAATGACGCCCTTGTCAAAAAACAGGATCTCGTCGCAGAACCGGGTCGATGCCAGTCGATGGGAAACAAATATCGTCGTGTTCTGGGCCATGGAGTTTGCGATCATGTCGTACATATTGCTCTCAGCGACAGGGTCCAGCGCCGCCGACGGCTCGTCCAGCACATACATATCCGCATGGCGATACAGTGCGCGGCTCAACGCCAGTCGCTGCGCTTCGCCGCCGGACATTTCCACGCCGCCATCTTCGATTTTGTGGGTAACCGCCGTGTCAATCCCTTTGGGAAGAGCGTCCACCCGTTCCAGCATGCCAACCTTCTGCAAGGCGTCCCTGGCGCGGCTTGCGTCTATATCGTGCTCCGAAAGCGCAATGTTTTCGGCAACGGAGAACGCAAGGATATGGAAGTCCTGAAACAGCGCGGATATGTTCCGCCGGTAATCTTCGCGTCTGATGCTGCCCAACGGTTCGCCATTGACCAGAATTACTCCGGAACTTGGCGTATACAGCCCCAACAACAGCTTAATGAACGTGGTTTTCCCAGCGCCGTTTTCGCCCACAATCGCCAGCTGCTGTCCCCTGTTGATGGTCACGCAAACATCCTTCAGGGCATACTCGGTGGCGTTTGCATATTTATAATACACATGATTAAATTCGATGGTCTCAATACGATGGATGGGCGTGCCGCCCTCAGCCTGAGCCATGGCCCGATCATTTTCTTCCACAAAATTTCGAAATTCGCTGATGCTGTGATCCTGATCCTTTATAAAGCGCTGATCCTTGAGCAACGCGCTGATGATCCCGCTCAGTTCCTCCATCGCGCCGATACTGATTGTCATTGCAGAGAGCGTGATGTGCTGAAAGTACACATTCATTGCCAGATACCCGTAAACCAGGGCCGTTTTTATGGCGTCGATCACATCGCTTACCAGATCGGCGTTCAGGTCGATGGTACCCTGCCGGCGCTTTAACCCTGCCAGCTGAGCGCGCAATTCATCATAACGTTCAAACAAAAATGCGCGTACCAATGGCAGGCGAACTTCTTTTGCGGTTTCCCTGTCTTTCATGATGTTTGAATAGTATCGCGTCTTGCGCTCTGTGTCCGACAATTGTTTCTGGCTTTTGCCCTTGCGCGCCGCGGCACGCTGTCCCAAGGCATAGTTTACTGTTGTAACGACCAAAGCGGCAAGGCACAGCACAACATTGGCCTGCATAAGCGCATATATGCTCACAACAAGCGCGGCAAGATATCCCGGCCACTCATACAGGCGGTGGAGCACGCCCTCCGCGCCGGTTGTGTTGTTCATAACGCCGCGCATTGCGCTGTATACACGATTCTCGAAATCCTCCGCCTCCATCTTCTCATAATCCACCGAAAGACAGGCAGACTGATGGGATTCAAGCAAAATAAAGCGCAGCTGAATGATCATGGCGAACCCCTTATTGTACAGCATCCGCGAAAAGAACGGCAGGATCCCAACAGCCGCAAATCCCAGAAACAGCCAAATCAGCAGATCAGTCGAGAGCCTGCCAAGCAATACATCCAGGATCCACTTTGGAAAATAAAGCAAAGCGAAGCTTTCCACCGCCTTTACAATGGCATACA
>JALEMS010000044.1 GCA_022768185.1 Clostridiales bacterium
CGGACTGATAAATGACCCCGGAGAGCGTATTCGGAAAGCTCGGATGCTTGATGCGGTTGAGCACAACCGCGCCGACCGCCACCTGCCCGTCATATGGCTCGCCGCGCGCCTCGGCAGAAATCAGCCGTGCCAGCAGCGCCACGTCGCCGGAGGTGCTGTTCTGCGTTTCGCTGCCGGCGCTGATGCCGAGCGCACGAAGCGTAGCCGGACCGGCCCGGCCGTCGACCGTGAGGCCATTGTCTTTCTGAAATTCGCGCACAGCCCGCTCGGTTCCGCTGCCGTACACGCCGTCGACCTCCCCGCTGTAATAGCCCCAGGTCTTCAGCTTCTGCTGCAGCTGGCTGACAGTCGCGCCCGCGCTGCCCTTCTGATAGGTCACGGCGCCGGCCGACTGCGCCAGTGTAATGATCAGGATATTGACGATGAACACAATCGCCAACGTCAGACACAGTTTCTTTTTCTCGCGTGACATATAAACCGACCTCCGTTTTGTTCACGATGCGTATGACTGTTCTTATTCTACGAAGGCGCGCGGTTTGTATGCCGCGTAATTTTTGTCAGCTTTTATTTTTAAATGGCAGCGGAGCCGCCGCAGGCCGTCGTCCGTCCGCATAAAGCGAACGGGCGCGGCTCTGCAGCGGCTCCGCCGGCCGAAAGATGCGCGCTGCTTACAGCACCTTGCTGAGAAAGTCCTGCAGGCGCGGGCTTTGCGGGTGATTGAAAATTTCCTCCGGCGTACCCTCCTCGATGAGACAGCCGCCGTCCATAAACAGGACGCGGTCGCCCACCTCGCGGGCAAAGCCCATCTCGTGGGTCACGACGACCATGGTCATGCCCTCGCAGGCAAGTTCCTTCATGACGTCGAGCACCTCGCCGACCATTTCCGGGTCAAGCGCACTGGTCGGCTCGTCAAAGAGCATGACATTCGGCGACATGCACAGCGCGCGCACAATGGCTACGCGCTGCTTCTGACCGCCGGAAAGCTGGCTGGGGTACGCTCCGGCGCGGTCGCGCAGGCCGACGCGGTCGAGCAGGGCCAGCGCCTTTTCCTCGGCATCCTTTTTGTTCATCTTGAGCAGATGAATGGGCGCAAGGGTCATGTTCTGCAGCAGGGTCTTGTGCGGAAAGAGGTTGAAGTGTTGGAAGACCATACCCATTTTCTGACGGTGATGGTCGATGTTGATTTTGGGATCGGTCAGGTCGACGCCCTCATAGAGTATGCTGCCGCCGGTTGGAATCTCCAGCAGGTTCAGACAACGCAGAAAGGTGCTCTTGCCGCTGCCCGACGGGCCGATGACAACCACGACCTCGCCCTTGGCGATATCGGTGGTGACGCCGTCCAGCGCGCGGATCTTACCGCCCTTGAAGTGCTTTTTGAGGTCTGTCACACGGATCAGAGGATTCTCAGTGGTCACTGTTTCTCAGCCTCCTTTCCAGAATACCGACCAGCTTGGTCAGAACAACGACGATAATCAGATAGATCAGCGCCACGAAGATCAGCGGCATAAACGGCGAATAGGTGACGCCGCGGATGATATCGCCGCCCTTGGTCAGGTCGACGACCGCCACGTAGCCTGCCACGGACGTCTCCTTGAGCAGGGTAATCAGCTCGTTTGCCAACGCAGGCAGCACATTTTTGAACGACTGCGGCAGAATAATGTGCCACATGGTCTGGACATAGTTGAAGCCCAGGCTGCGGCCGGCCTCGAACTGGCCGTTGTCGATGCTCATGATGCCGCTGCGGATGATCTCCGCGACATAGGCCGCAGAATTGAGTCCGAACGCCAGCGTGGCCACTGCCACACCGTTTTTGGAGCTGGCAAAAATAATGTAATACATAATCATCAGCTGCACAACCACAGGAGTACCGCGGATGACCGTCAGATACAGTTTGCAGATGCCGTTGACAACCTCAAGCAGGCTCCTGCCGAAGCCGGGGCGCAGCGTCTCCCGGTTTTTATCCCAGGTGGCACGCACGATGGCAATCACCGCGCCGAGAATCGCGCCGATGATCAGCGCGCCGATGGTGATCCTCAGCGTTGTGCCGAGGCCATTGACCAGATATTTCCAGCGGTCCTTCTCAATGAAATTGAGAATAAACTGGGATTGAACCCTTTGCAGCCATGCTCCCACAGCGGCACCTCCAAATACTTACGAGAATCTCACAGAATACGACAGCACAGGGGGCAAAGCTTGTCGCCCCCTGTGCGTCAAAGGTCAGGTTGAATCAGTCGGCGTTGATGTACTTGTCGAGGATGGACTGGACGGTGCCGTCAGCAATCAGATCTTCCAGAGCGCCGTTGACCTGCTCGAGCAGTTCGGCGTTGCCCTGCGCGATGGCAATGGCATAATCCTCGGTGACGTAGGCGCTGTCGAGGATCTTCAGGCCTTCGTTTGCAGCGACATAAGCCTTGGCCGGCTCGTTGTCAATGATAACGCAGTCGATCTTGCCGGTGACCAGCGCGGCCACCGCATCCGCGCCAACCTTGAAGGCCTGCACGTGCTCCGAGCCGAAGCCGCCGTTTTCGGCGGTATCGGAAGCATAGATGTAGCCGGTGGTGGCTTCCTGCGCGCCGATCTGGATGTCGTTGCCGGCCTCGATGAGGGCGGTGATGTCGTCAGGGCTGGTGATCTCGGAGTCCTCACGGACAATGATGGCCTGGACGCCGGTGGCGTAGCTGGTGGAGAAGCTGACGCTCTGCAGGCGTTCCTCGGTGACGGTCATGCCGGCCATGCCCATGTCGACCTTACCGGAGACGACGGAGGGGATGATGGCGTTGAAGTCCATGTCTTCGATGGAGAGCTGCATGCCGAGCTTCTCGGCGATGGCAGCGGCGATCTCGGCGTCGATGCCGACAATCTGGTCGCCGTCGTAGTACTCATACGGAGGGAAGGAAGCGTTCGTACCCATGGTCAACACCTTGGCGTCGGTGTCTGCCGGCTTCTCAGGGTCATCAGCAGGCTGGGTGCCGCAGGCGCACAGTGCAAGGGCCATGACCAGAGCCAGAACAAGGGACAGGATCTTGACGGTCTTTTTCATCTTGTTTAATCTCCTCTTAAAATATAAATCGCGTGGGTCGTACCATGGATGAATCATAATACTATCGCAATGAATAATCAAGCACAAATTTTGCATAAACTCCGGTTTTTTGTGATTTTTGTCGCTTGTGCATAAGAATGCAGCCTGCATACGCAAATCGCGCATACAGGCTGCACACTCATCGAACGCATTTAACCAGTTCTTCGACAGTCAGAGCCAGCGTCTCCGCAAATTCCGCGTCGGAGCAGGCGCATTCTATGCAGATCGCACTGCGCTCAGCCTGCGGATATACATGCATCGAGCAATGCTCGCGCGTAATGCGCACGCCATCGTCGAAGGACGTTCCTGCACCCATCAGGGCCTCGGACAGGCGGCGCATGGTACGCGCGCGGTCGCCGCAGGCCACGCTCAGGCGTGTTTTGTGCCGCACTTCCGGCTCCGGCGTGCGTTCCCAGCCGCTGTGCAGGCGCAGCGTGCCGCGCAGCGCATCCACACAGCACTGGTAATATGCCAGCGGCGTGCCGATGTCGCACCAGTAGCCTGCCATCAGCACGCCCAGCAGCGTTTCTCCCTGCGCCAGCAGGCGCGGGAAGAGGTCACGCGCGAAGTCGAACGGCACGTCCGGCGGCACCTGCGCCATCGCCTGTGGGGAAACAACGTAAATACCGGTGTTCACCAGATCGGTGACAACCTTCTCCCAGGGCGGCTTTTCCAGCAGCTGCAGCACACGCCCGTCGCCGTCGGTGAGCACCGTGCCGTACCGCAGCGGGTCGGCCTGCGGATGCAGTGCAATGGTAACAGCCGGAGCGTCCTGCAGGTGGCGGCGGATGAGCGCGGCCAGATCGAAGTCGCAGACCGCATCGCCGGAGATGACCAGAAACGGCTCCTGCTCCCCCTCCATGCAGGCACGCACACCGCCGGCCGTACCAAGCGGAGCCTGCTCGATATGGCAGCGCAGGTGCACGCCGAACGCGCTGCCGTCTCCGAAATAGTCGACGATCGGCTCGGGGCAGTAGCCCAGCGAGGCGCAGATGTCCGTAATGCCGTTTCTGCGCAGCAGCTCGATAATATGCGCCATGACCGGCCGCCCCAGCAGCGGCGCCATGGGCTTGGGCAGGCCGCCGGTGACAGGCCGCAGCCGCGTGCCCTTCCCGCCGGCAAGGATCACAGCTTTCATCCGGGTTCCTCCTTTTTCCGTACATGCAGCAAAGGCGCATGCTTCATCGATAGTATGGCCGCATCGCCGCCTGTTTTCTGCAGGCACCTTTTTCCACGAGAATTCCCGTTGACAGCAGCGGAAAAATCCGTTAGAATGAGCAAAATTTAACGGGCTGACGGATTTTGGGAGAGCGCTGCCGCTTTGGTTTCTCGGCAGCCGCCGAAGGGGCGACACTCTCAGGCAAACGGACTGAAATCCCGACCGTGCTCTGGAAAGCAGTATGCACCGACGAAGCAATCGGCCGTATGGCCGAGCATCTTTCAGGTAAAAAGACAGAGTTCCTCCCGGCAGGGGGATCACTCTGTCTTTTTTTGCCGCCGCAGCCGGGCCTGCCGCGCCGCAGCGGACATCTTTTATTTTAGGAGAAGCAAATGGAGCTGTTCGTTCTCATTCTGGAGCTGATCGGCACGGCGGCCTTCGCCGTATCGGGTGCGGCGCTCGGCCTGCGCAAGCAGATGGATCTGTTCGGCGTCATCATTCTCGGGGTCACGACCGCCGTCGGCGGCGGCGTGATCCGCGACATCGTTCTCGGCAGCTTTCCGCCGGCCATGTTCCGGGACCCGAAATACGCACTGTGCGCCATTGCCGTGTCGGCCATTTTGTTCCTGCCGCGCGTCCACCGCACGCTGGCGCGCCACCGCCGCGGCTATCATCTGGCGCTGCTGATCTCCGACTCGATCGGACTGGGCGTGTTCGTTGTCAGCGGCGTGCGCATTTCACTGGCCTGCGCGGGGAAAAACCTGTTTCTGGCCGTGTTCGTCGGCACGATCACGGGCGTGGGCGGCGGCGTGATCCGTGACATACTCGCCGGAGATATGCCGTTCATTCTTGTACGGCAGGTCTATGCCTGCGCCGCCATTGCCGGTGCAATCGCCTGCTATCTGCTCTGGCCGCTGCTTGGCGCGTGGCCGGCCATGCTGATCGGGCTGGCTCTGGTGATCGCGCTGCGCCTGGCGGCGGCGCACTACCGCTGGAACCTGCCGCGGGCCGAAATCAGCAGCGAATCCTGACGCGGCGGGCCGTCACACCGCGCCCGGTCCAATCTCCGGCCCCAGCGCTTCGGCGCGCTTTTCGGGATTGTCAAGCAGCGCAGCCATGATGCTCGCCGCTCTCCTCCCATGTTCCGGCCCGCCGCGCGTCAGCGCAGCGTTTTTTCCAGGCAAACAAGCCGCACATCGGCAATGCCGTTGAACACGCAGGGCACGATATCCGCCTCGCGGTAGCCGAGGCGCGCATACAGCCGGCGCGCCGCCTGATTTTTCTCATTGGTGTCCATGCGCAGATACGGGCAGCCATGCTCCAGCGCATACTGCTC
>JALEMS010000045.1 GCA_022768185.1 Clostridiales bacterium
CGCCGAGCGCACCTGCAAGTGGGATCAGAAGTGCACGGCGTGCAAGGACGCCTGCCCGAACGGTTCCATCAAATTTGACGAGCAGGGCAAGCCCTCCGTCAACTGGGCCATCTGCAGTGAATGTGAGACCATTGAATGCGCCGACTCCTGCGCTGCACACGCGCTCAAGCAGTGCGTGCGTTTCCTTACAGTGGATGACCTCATGACGATTCTGAAGCGGGACTTCCCCAACTGGGGTTCCGACGGCGGCGTTACCTTCTCCGGCGGCGAGCCTCTGATGCACCACGAGTATCTCGATCTGGTGCTGCAGCGTTGCCGCAAGGAGCAGATGCATACTGCCATTGAAACCAGCGGTTTTGCTTCCCGCGAGGTCTTCATGAAGATTTTCCGCAACCTCAACTTTGCATTTATTGACGTGAAGAACATGGACGATAAGCGCCATAAGTGGGGCACCGGCGTGAGCAATCAGCCGATTCTGGACAATATTTCGGCTCTGGCCCATTCCGATTGGAATGGCCGTCTGGTTCTCCGTCAGCCCACCATCGGCGGCTTCAACGACAGTATCGAAAACGCCAAAAAGGTGATCGAGTTCATGAATGCCAACGATCTCTTTGAGATCAACCTGCTCCGCTTCCACCGCATGGGCGGTACCAAGTGGGAGCAGCTCGGCAAGACCTATGAATACTCCGATCACGGCGACATCTCTGAGGAGCGTCTGCTTGAGCTGCAGGCTCTCTATCTCGAGCATGACATCGCCTGTTATATTGGCGAGGATACGCCGTTCTGAGCGCTGCACATCACCTTGTGAACCCGGAACTTGAAATTTGACAAAAAGCCAGGGTTGCAGCTGCTCTTTGCAGAATTTCGTTCCTGTTCATCCCCGCCGGTACAGACTGTGCTTCGTCTGTCTGTACCGGCTCCTTTTTTGACGGCACGTCCGCGTGTCAGAACAGGGCGTGCCGCCATCCATTGAAAGAGTGAATGGAGGTAACACACCATGCAGCCTATTCAGATTAACGACAGCAAAGCAAAATCCTTCGGCACGATGACCGTCATCTCCGCGTGGCTGGCCGTCTTCTGCCTGTTCGGCTATCGCTCCTGCTTCTCCATCATGCAGCAGTCCATGATCGCGGACCTCGGCTGGAGCACCCTGCAGACCTCCGGCGGCTACTGCGTCATGATGACCATCTACGCCATCACCGCCTTCTTCTCCGGCTCCATGATCGATAAGAAGGGCCCGCGCTCCTCTTATGCCATCGGCGCTGTCTGCTGCTTCCTCGGCTTCTTCCTCACCAGCATTGCTCCGCTCTCCAAGCCCTCGGGCTTCTTCCTGTACCTGTTCACCTACGGTCTGTTCGCCGGCGTCGGCACCGGCATGCTGTGGGTCAGCTCCACCGTTTCCTGCCGCAAGTGGTACGTCGGCGCCAAGTACGGCACCGCATGGGGCCTGGCCTTCATGGGCGCTCCGATGGCCCAGATGCTCCTCACCCTTGTTCTGAAGCCCATCCTGCAGAACATGGGCTGGCAGGTCGGCATGAAGGTCATGAGCTTCATCATGGCCGTCCTGCTCATCATCGCCTCCCTGATTGCCCGCCGTCTCCCCGAGCACTACTGTGATGAAAACGGCAATCCCCGCACCGCTTTCGGCGACGCCGTCAAGAAGGACGCGCCCTCCCGCACCTGGGGCGTCGGCGAGGCCTTCAAGTCCTACCCCATCTGGGGCACCATCTTCGCCTTTATGGGCTCGGTTATGGCTGAGTTCCTGGTCTGGTCTCAGATCGTTTCCTACTTCCAGACCGATATGGGCCTGAGCCTGAACACCGCCTCCAACATCTACATTGTCATCGGCATCGCCGGTATCTTCGCCATGCCGATCACCGGCCGCTTCTCCGACGGACTCGTCAAGAAGCTCGGCAACGAGCGCAAGGCCCGCCGCATCATGCTCCTCATCGCTCCGGCCTGCGGCATCATCGGCGTCATCCTCTGCCTGACCAAGAGCGTTGCTCTGTGCTGCATCGCCATGGTCATCCTGGCCGTCTACTGGGGCATTGAGCCGGGCGGCTGCGCAGGCTACGCCGGTACCGTTTACGGCGGCAAGACCTACGGCCGCATCTGGGGTCTGGCCACGCTCATCACCATGGGCATCGGCCCGTCCTGCGGCACCTTCTTCGGCGCATTCTTCAAGGATCACTTCGGCACCTTCAAGGTCTCCCTGATCTTCGCGCTGTGCGCCTACATCGTTTCCTTCCTGTTCGCCTTCTCCCTGCCCAACAAATGCAAGTGGGAGAAGTGATCGCCTGAAACCCTCCTTCCGATTTTTCCCCTCGGCAGCCGATCTCCCCCGGCCGGCTGCCGCCGCTTCCACCCCCTATTTCGGCTTCCCGGGCGCGCACTGCGGATGTGTCCGGTCCCCCGCTAAAAGCAGACAGCGATATCGCTGCCTGCTTTTGGCGCGTTTTCTTCGCTGTCTCGTGCATCGCATTTTTATTGATAATATCAGAAAAACATGCTAATATGGTTTCGTTTGGAGGGCTTTGATTCAGAAAAACAGGAGGGGTACCATGCTTGCAAACTTCGAGTATTACAAGGTTTTCTACTTCTGCGCACGCTATCAGAGCATCACGACTGCCGCATCCAAGCTTTGCCTGTCTCAGCCCGCCGTCACCAAAACCATCAAAAACCTGGAAACCACGCTGGGCTGCAAGCTGTTTTTCCGCTCAAAAAAGGGCGTGAGCCTCACGCCGAAGGGCCAGATCCTCTACAACAAAATCTGCCCGGCCTGCGAGCTGATCTTCTCTGCGGAGACCGATCTGGACGCGGCCAACGCGCAGGTGTCCGGTACGATCCGCATCGCCGCATGCGAAACGGCATGCCGTCTGTGGCTCATCCCGCGGCTGCAGCGCTTTCACAATATGTACCCCAAGGTTCATGTGGAGATCCACTATCTGCCCTCGCTGTCCGTCATGCGGCAGAACGGCGCCTCGGATCCGTCGTTTGACTTTGCCGTCGTCAACACCCCCGCCGTCGTGACGGAGGACCTGGAGTGCACCAATCTGGCAGATATTGAAGACACCTTCGTCTGCGGCCGCGCCTTCCGCCAGCTGGCCGAGCGGGAGATCTCGCTCGATGAGCTCCGGGAGTATCCGCTGGTGCTGATGCCCTCGGGCAGCTCGACGCGCCGGTGGATCGACGCGCATTTTGCCCGCCACAACATTCAACTGCAGCCCGCCTTTGAAATGGCAACGCTCAGTCTCATCAAGCACTCGATCATGGAAAATCTCGGTGTCGGCACGGTGCCTTACGAGGTGGCCCGCGAGGAGATCGCCGACGGCACGCTCTACCGCATCCGACTCACCGACCCGCTGCCCGGCCGCAAGATCTGCCTCATCACGTCGAGGGAGCATCCGCTCGGCGTGGCAGCCAACACCTTCCTGAGCGCCTTCTCCGCCGACAGGCAGTAAACACAACCGCAGCAGTGTGCAGGGCATCACGCCCGCGCACAGCACGCGCAACAGGCCGCATTCCGGCTGTGTTTCTCCGCAGCCCTCAGGAAAAGACGGCGTCGGCAATGTTCAGCGCCTGATTGCAGCGGTTGTCTATGTCTGTTTCGTTTCCGGTGAAAACGCTCCCGGAAAAGTTCAGCTCCACATCCGTCGGCACGTTTTCCAGCCGCACGGCAACGCCGTTTCCGGTGAAGGTGTTGCCGGTGAAGTGGGTGTCGCTGACGCAATTGCCGACCGCGTTGTAATACAGCCCGGCGCCGTTGTCCGTAAAGGTGCAGTCTGTGGTGTTGGCCCAGGTTGTGCCGTAGCACAGCACGGCGGTTTTCCAGCCGGTGAACCTGCATTCCTTCGCCCAGGCCCGGGCGGCGGTGGACAGACCCACGCCGGTTCCGTCTCCCACAAAGTCCAGACCGGTAAAGTAGCTGATCCAGTTTCCCCCGTCCATATTCCGCATCTGAATGCCGGCAGCAAAGGTCGTACGCCGCCCGTTTTCCTCACAGCCGATGAGGTTGAAGCTGCGTCCGTGAAGGATCAGCGGCTCGGTGTAGACGACGGCCGGCAGGTAAAGATTCACATTGTCCTTTTGATCTGTCTCCTCCGCCAGCCGGTCGATCAGCGCCTGAAGCGCCGGAAGATCGGACATGTCCTCGCTGTCCGGATGGTAATCATAGGTATGGATGGGAATGAGCGTGAGGTTCATGCGGATGCGGATCGTGTCGCCGCTTTCCATTTGCAGCGTCCAGATGATCTGCGCCGGACTGGCGCTCTGCTTCGTATAGTCGATCAGGCTCACCAGCGCGGCTTCCGGTGCAAAGTCCCTGTGCTCCGGTTCGGTACAGACGATGGGGCTGGAGCTGCCGGCCGGCTGGTCGACGGCCACCTCCGCGGATTGAACCTTTTTCAGAAAGACGTCCTTCGCATTGGCGCCGGACTCCACATGGTTGATGTACAGCCGGGAGGGGAAGCGGTAGCCCTCCTCGTCGCCGGCAAGCTGGCTCATTTCCGAGACCGACTGAAACCGGTCAGGGCCGCTGCCGATGAGAATCTGATAGGTTCCGTCCGCGTCCGTGTATTGCACCTCTCCCATGCCATCCACGGTCTGCGGGCGGTTACAAAGGCAAATCCCAACGACAAGGGCTGCAGCAAAAAGCAGCAGCGCCCCCGCCCGCAGGAGCCTTCCCGGAATGCGCCGGGGCGTTTGAAGCGCTGTACGCCGGTTGATGGACTCGGCACAGTGCGGACAGAAGGCGGCCATCTCCGGCAGGGACGCGCCGCAGTGTGGGCAGATCTGATTCATCGTTCCTCTCTCTTTCATTCGGCTCAAAGCTCCTCCAGCAGGCGGAGCACATCACGATAGCGTTTTTGCGGATTGATCTGGGTACAGCGGGTGACAATATGGCCCCAACGGCCGGGCGCCAACTTCCGGGACGGGTGCTCTCCGGTGAGCATGACGTTGAGCAGCACACCCATGGAATAAATGTCCGCCCGCGCGTCCGACTGGGACAGGCCGTACTGCTCCGGAGCGGCAAAGCCCGTCGTGCCGAGCACCTGCGTGTCGGTCTGCAGCGCGGGCTTGTGCAGGCGGGCAGCGTCAAAGTCGATGAGAACGGCTTCCGTGCCGCGCAGGATGACATTTTCCGGCTCGACGTCGCGGTGGACGGCGCCCAACGAATGGAGCACCCACAGCGCGCGGCACAGCTGCTGCGCGATCCGACGTGTCTCCTCCACGGTAAACAGTGCTTCCCGAAGCAGCGTACCCATATTGTCGCCGGAAATATATTCCTCCAGCACCAGCTGCGCGTCTCCCTGCGAGGCCACCTCGTAAATCTCCGGCAGATTGGGGCAGCTGCAGCCCAGCAGGCGGCGGAACACATCGGCATTGCCCGTGAAGCGCCGCAGGACAAAAGGCCGTCCCGTGGCCAGATGGCGAATCTGTGTCACTGTGCTGCGCGCACTCTGTTTCAGCAGAGAAACCGGCTCGTACTCTGCCTGAAGGATGTCGGAAAGCCAGGTATAAATGGTACTCACCTCAAAAAACGCGGATGCTATGCAATCTGCATATTGCATCCCGGTTGAAAATTCTGTAGAATAATATGTAATATTTATTCTTGAAAGTAAAGAGGCGGCACGCATGGGCAGCAAAAGCACCGATGATCTCCGGCAGGAGCTGATGACCCAATCGAGCATCGACAGCTACATCAAGGAAAACCGTCCGTACTTTGCCGACCGCAGCGTGACGGAGCTGCTCACCGTGCTGTTCCGGAAAAAGAGCATGTCCAAGGCGGAGCTGGCCCGGCAGGCGGCGATGAGCGAGGTCTATCTTCACCAGGTCTTTTCCGGACGGCGCAAGCCCTCGCGCGACCGCCTGCTGTGCATCTGCATCGGGATGGGGGCCACGCTGGAGGAAACGCAGCGTCTGCTTGAGCAGGCAACCTATGCCCAGCTGTACCCCCGTATCAAACGCGAGGCCATTCTCTGCCACGGCATCGTGCACCACACGCCCCTCAGCGAGATCAACGAAACGCTGTTTGCGGAAAATGAAAAGACGCTGTTCTGACGCGCCCGAACACCGGACGACCGAAGCCGTGCATCCCGATTCTGCCGGCGTCGCCAAATATACAGAAAGATAACAGGAGGACACCATGAAAAAACGACTGCTGCCGCTGTTGCTGGCGGTACTGCTGGCACTGAGCCTGACGGCCTGTGGCCAGAGCGAGGCGGCAAAGGCCGCCGACGACCTGATCGCCGCCATCGGCGAGGTGACACTGGACAGCGAGGGTGCGCTGACGGACGCGGAGGCCGCCGTGGCAGCGCTCTCCGACGAGGATCGTCAGCAGCTCAAGCACGCAGACCAGTTGACCGAGGCCCGCGCCGCCTATGACGCGCTGGTTCTGGCCGACGCTGCGGCCAAGGTGGACGAGGCCATCGCCGCGCTCGGCGGAACGCCGGACGCCGACGCCGTCGCCGAGGCCCGCGCGCTCTATACCGGAAGCACCGCCGAGGTGCAGGCAGCCGTGACGAAGCTGGCCGACCTTGAGGCCGCCGAAGCAAAGCTGGTTTCCGCGCAGATTGACGCGATTGGCGAGGTGACGCTTGAAAACGCCGCAGCCATCCGCGCCGCGCAGGAGGCCTATGACGCGCTGACGCCCGGCGCTGCCGAAAAGGTGGCAAACGCCTCTGTGCTGGAGGATGCCGCCGCGCAGCTGAAGACGCTCGAGCAGGAGCAGGCGCAGGCCCTGCTGGCGGGCATGACCCTGGACGAGGATCGCATCCGCAATCTGAAGTTCTACTATCCGAAGGCCTGGAAGTTCTATTCCGACGGCAGCTGGGCCGCCGACATCCGCTGCTTCATCCTGCCGTACATCGGGCAGGAAGGCGACCGCGTGTGGCTGCGCCTGACCTACAACTACACCGACGACGACTGGGTCTTCTTCAAGAAGGTCACCATCGCACCCGATGACGAGCGCTATACCCGGACCTTCAACTATTTTGACATCACCCGCGACAACGGCGGCGGCGACGTGTGGGAATACATCGACACCGAAGTGAGCCAGGACGATATCGAAATGCTGTGGGCCATTGCCAACTCCGGGGAGACGCTGGTTCGCTTTGAGGGCGACGACTACAGCAGCGACTTCACCATCTCGGCTTCCGACAAGGAATCCATCCGCGACGCGCTGATCGTTTACGAGGCGCTGACGAATTAAGCCGGTTCAACCAACACAGAGCGGGCGAAGGAGACGATCCTTCGCCCGCTCTGTGTTGTTCTGCGCCCGGAACGGCTCAGCCGCGCTGCTCTGCCGCCTCGACCTCGTCGAGGGACTTCCAGCCCTGGAACTTTGCCTGATTGGTACGCACCTCTGTGGTAAGGTTGCGCCCGCCGGCCTGGCAGCCCTTGATGAACTGGTAATACAGGTCGATGGTGCGCTCGGAATAGGTCGCGATCTCTCCGCGGGCATAGGTTTCAACCGAGGTGTCCCACGGGGTGTCCTCCGAGGAGTGGAGCGGACGGCCCGCGCCGCTGACCTTGGGGTACTTCTTGTCAAACTCCACGGCCCAGCCCACCTGAATGGCAACGATCTCCTCGATCTTGGCCACCAGCGCGGGGCTGAACTTCGGCAGCACATGCTCGACCTTTGCAAAATCGTCCGGATGAGAATACTGCATCATCCAGGCATATTTTTCAAAGATCAGGTTGCGCCCGCCGGCGTCCGCCGTCTCAAGATCGTCGAGATAGCTCTCCCGGACCGCCTCCGGCCAGGTCAGAAACTGGCTGGCGCGCATGATGCGAAAGGCGTCGAAATGATCCTGACACCAGGCGCGGCCGCCCTTGTTGTTGACCTTGTCAAGCATACCGTATTCGAGCTTAATGATTTTTTCGATGGTTTCATCCATTACAATCACCTGCTTCGTTTTTTCTTTATCCTATCACGTTCTGCCATAAATTTCAAGGCGGCTTTTGCCCCGAAACCGGCAAGACGCCCGGTTCTGCACGGTTTTTTCCAAACAACCAGTCAGGCAGGCCGCGCCGGAGCTTTTCCGGCACAGCCCGCCTGCTGCGGTGCGCAGATCATTCCCCGTGCTCCCGGAGCCAGACGATCATCTGCTTATCCATTCCCAGAATGTGGTTGACCAGCCATTTGGTGACCACGTCCTCGACCCGGTCGGCAAAGCCGGCAGAAACGCCCGACTCGCTCAGCTCGTCGTACAGGCCCTTGACCGTCTCGACAAACGCGTCATGCGCGGCCTTATGCGCCTCGTACTGCGGGTATCCTGCCGTGCGCATCAGCTTTTCCTCGCTGCCGAAATGGAACATGGTGTACTGTGCCAGAAAGCCAAGCGTGGAGAGCGCCTCGTCGATGCTGTTGCCCTGCTCCACAGCGTCATACAGCCGGTTGATGTTGTCGATCAGCTCCTGATGCTGCGCGTCGACCATCGCATGTCCGGAGACGAGCTCGGGTGTAAAAGCGGCTCTTTCCATCATAAAACCCCTTCCTTCCTCATGCCGGTGCAGCCTGGCTGCAGCGGCTTTCTCTTTCATCTCATCCTATCATGCTCCGCGTAAAATTTCAAGCCCCGTCCCCGGCCGAAATGGCCGGGGACGGGGCTTTTTTTACCCGATGGAGGCGTGCAGCTCCTGCAGCGAGCGCACCTGACCCGTCGCGCTGCCGGCCTCGAGCAGACCGCGGGCAGCCGCGCGGGCGGCGGCCATCGTGGTGAGATACGGGATACCGCAGTTGACCGCCTCGCGGCGGATCTGGCCGCGGCGGCCGGACGGCGTGTTGATGATGAGCTGGACGCGCCCCGCCTCCATGGCGTCGACCACGTTCGGATGCTGCCCCTCCTCGATCTTGGCGATCCACTCGGCCTCGAGGCCCGCGCTGCGCAGCAGCGCACAGGTCTTGCCGGTGGCCAGGAAGGTGAAGCCCGCCTCGGCCAGCTCTTTCACGATGGGCAGCAGTTCCGGCTTGTCCTGGTCGTTGACGCTGACCAGCACGGTGCCGCTGTGCGGCAGAGGCGAGCCGGCAGCCTCCTGCGCCTTGAGATATGCCTCGCTCACCGACGTGCTCAGACCCAGCACCTCGCCGGTCGAGCGCATTTCGGGGCCGAGAACAGGGTCGACCTCCGGGAACATGTTGAACGGCAGCACCGCCTCCTTCACCCCGTAATAGGGGATCTTCCGCTCCTTCAGTCCGGAGACGGAGGAAGGCCGGCCGGTGAACGGCGCGGTGATGAGATCCACCGCGATGGGCACCATGTTCACGCCGCACACCTTCGAAACCAGCGGCACCGTGCGCGAGGCGCGGGGGTTGGCCTCAATGACGAACACACGGCCGCGCTCGATGGCATACTGAATGTTCATCAGGCCCTGCACGCCCATCTGCTCGGCGATGCGCTTGGTGTAGGTACGGATGGTGTTGAGGTTTTCCTCGGAGATATGCACGCTCGGCAGGATGCAGGCGGAGTCGCCGGAATGGATGCCGGCAGGTTCCACGTGCTCCATCACGGCAGGAACGTAGGCGTGCGTGCCGTCGCAGATGGCGTCGGCCTCGCACTCCATGGCCCCGGCAAGGAAGCGGTCGATGAGGATGGGGCGGTCGGGCGTTACGCCGACGGCGGCCAGCATGTAGCGCTCCATGTGTTCGGCGTCGTAGACCACCTCCATGCCGCGGCCGCCCAGCACATAGGACGGGCGCACCATGACGGGATAGCCGATGGAGGCGGCGACGGCGCGCGCCTCGTCGACGGTGACGGCCATGCCGGACTCGGGCATGGGGATCTCAAGCTGCTCCATCATGGCGCGGAAGCGGTCTCGGTCCTCGGCCAGGTCGATGACCTCCGGCGAGGTGCCGAGGATGCGCACGCCGCTGCGCTGCAGCTCGGCAGCAATGTTCAGCGGCGTCTGGCCGCCGAACTGCACGATGACGCCGACCGGCTGCTCCTTTTTGTAGATGCTCAGCACGTCCTCGACGGTCAGCGGCTCGAAATACAGCTTGTCGGACGTGTCGTAGTCGGTGGAGACGGTCTCGGGGTTGCAGTTGACCATGATGGTCTCAAAGCCGAGGCGACGCAGCTCGTTGGCCGCGTGGACGCAGCAGTAGTCAAATTCGATGCCCTGGCCGATGCGGTTGGGGCCGCCGCCGAGGATCATCACCTTCGGGCGCGCCGACGGCGCGGGGCTGCAGTCCGGGGCGTTGTAGGTGGAGAAATAGTAGGCGCTGTCGGCTGTGCCGGAGACATGCACGCCCTCCCAGCCCTCTTCGATGCCGTAGCCGATGCGCGCCGTGCGCACGGCCTGCTCGTCCAGCGAGAGCAGCTGCGCCAGATACCGATCGGAAAAGCCGCTCTGCTTGGCCGACAGCATCGTCTCGCGGTCAGGCACCGTGCCGGCCATGGCGATGAGGCCGTTTTCCTGCTCGACCAGCTCGCGCATCTGCTCGAGGAACCAGCGTTTGATCTTCGTCAGGGCAAAGAGCGTGTCGAGATCCGCGCCCTTGCGCAGCGCCTCATAAAGGATGAACTGGCGCTCGCTCGTCGGCGTCTGCAGCAGGTTCAGCAGCTCGTCGAGCGTCATTTCATGATAATTGCGGGCAAAGCCCAGGCCGTAGCGCCCGGTCTCGAGGCTGCGCACGGCCTTCTGGAAGGCCTCCTTATAGGTCTTTCCGATGCTCATGACCTCGCCGACGGCGCGCATCTGCGTGCCGAGCTGGTCGCGCACGCCGCGGAATTTTTCAAAGGCCCAGCGGGCGAACTTGATGACCACATAGTCGCCGCCCGGCACATAGCGGTCCAGCGTGCCGTACTTGCCGCAGGGAAGCTCGTCGAGCGTCAGGCCCGCCGCCAGCATGGCGGACACGTAGGCGATCGGGAAGCCCGTGGCCTTGGAGGCCAGCGCGGACGAGCGGGAGGTGCGCGGGTTGATCTCGATGACGATGATGCGCCCGCTCACCGGGTCGTGCGCGAACTGCACGTTCGTGCCGCCGATGACGCCGACCTCCTCGACGATGGCGTAGGCCTGGCGCTGCAGCTCACGCTGCACGTCCTCGCTGATGGTGAGCATGGGGGCCGAGCAGAACGAATCGCCGGTATGTACGCCGAGCGGATCGATGTTTTCAATGAAGCAGACGGTGATCATCTGGCCCTTTGCGTCGCGGATGACCTCCAGCTCCAGCTCCTCCCAGCCGAGGACGGACTCCTCGACGAGCACCTGGCCCACCATGCTGGCAGCGATGCCGCGGGCGCAGACCGTCTCGAGGTGCGCACGGTCGTAGACAAGGCCGCCGCCGGTGCCGCCCATGGTATAGGCCGGGCGCAGCACGACGGGGTAGCCCAGCCGGTCGGCAATGGCGGCCGCCTCCTCCACGGAGTAGGCCACCTCGCTGCGGGCCATGTCGATGCCCAGCCGCTGCATGGTCTGCTTGAAGGCGACGCGGTCCTCGCCGCGGCGGATGGCGTCAAGCTGCACGCCGATCACCTGCACGTTGTACCGATCGAGCACGCCAAGCTCCGCCAGCTCCGAGCACAGGTTCAGACCGGACTGGCCGCCGAGGTTGGGCAGCACGGCGTCCGGACGCTCGCGGGCAATGATCTGCTCCAGGCGCGCCGGGTTGAGCGGCTCGATGTAGGTGGCGTCGGCGATGCCGGGGTCGGTCATGATGGTGGCCGGGTTGGAATTGACCAGCACGATCTGATAGCCGAGCTTCCGCAGGGCCTTGCAGGCCTGGGTGCCGGAATAGTCGAATTCGCAGGCCTGACCGATGATGATCGGCCCGGAGCCGATGATGAGGATTTTCCGGATGTCTGTTCTCTTGCCCATGATAACGCCTCTTTCTCCGCGCAGCGGCGGATAAAAATAAATGGTCCTGCAGAAAGCCTGCAAGACCGCACAAAAGCAGCCCGGACGCCCATAGGCAGCCAGAGCACCGCTATCACAATCTTGCCGGCATCACGGTACCGTGCTTAAAGATTTTTTGTCATTGTATCAACTGCCCCGCGGCTTGTCAAGAGGGCGGGGCGATTTTGCTTGCCTTTTCAGGGAGGCTGTGCTATGATGGCACGGCAGGGAAGGCGGGTCTGCACGCCGGTCCTGTGTCCCCGCAGCCCACCCGGACAGGACGCGCCTGCTGAGGGAACGAGGAGCAGACGTCTTCGGGATAGGACCCCACCTTAAAATTTCATATACGTCTCCGTAGCTCAGCAGGATAGAGCATCCGCCTCCTAAGAATATGTTAATCACGGGCCAAATGATTTTTTGAAATCTGAAGTCCGGTTCGAGCGGAGTCGCGATTTCGGCGTTTTTCTAACGTCGGGGAAGAGGAACATTTTTAAGCAAATTGCTTTCAAGGGGTAAAAATCCATTAGCAAAATGACCGTTTTTCT
>JALEMS010000059.1 GCA_022768185.1 Clostridiales bacterium
CTCGAGCGGCAGGTAGTAGTTGATGACCTCACGGCCCTGCGGGATGGCCCAGGAGTCAAACATAACGAGAACGGTGTTGCGGTAGGCGGCCCACTTTTCATAGTCGGGACGGGCCTTGGCCAGACGGTCGGACACGCGCTCGACGGAGCCGTTGTCCCAGTACTTTGCAACCTTCACGAGGCAGGGGACCTCGTCTCTGCGCAGGCCGAACTTCTTTGCGATGGAGACGACGTTGCCGTAGTCCCGGGTGACGTTGCCGCCGCCCGCGCCGACGATGGAAACCGCGTCGGCAGCAGACTCGGGGGGAGCGTCCACGCCGGCCATCATGGCTTCGGCAGCCGCATTGAAGAAGGAGGCGTCGATCCAGGGGAAGCAGTAGGCGCCACGGAAGTTGCGGGTCTTGTTCATGACAAGCAGCTCGCCGGGGAGAATGGTCGGGGTCATGTGGGTGAGGCCGGCCGCCTCGGCCTTGGCGCGGCGGATCTCGGGGATGTCACCCTCGTTTTCCCACCAGACGCGGTTGTACCAGTACGGGTACTCCATGTCGATGGTGTTCTTCATGCTGTAGTAAATGTTGATGAGATTGGTGAAGCGCGGACTGGGCGCCTGAATCTCCTCATCGACAAAGTTGCCGACGGCGGTGACGTCAAGACCGCGTCTCTTCAGGATTTCCTGAACTCTGGCTTCGTTTTCCATAAACACATCCTCCTGATTCAAATTGCTCCACGGTTTTGCAGGGAAGAGGTGGGGCTGAGGTTATGATAAATGGAATTTTCCGCCCCGTAAAATGAGCATTTTTTATTTCCCGGACGAAATAAAAACGGGCGGAATGGAGAAGATCGGTCATTTTTACGAGCAATTTTGTTGAAAAACGTCTGATTTTTGGACAAATGGAACTCTTTTTCAAAGGCGTATCCGGAAAAACCGCAGGTCTGTCGCCGCCGGCTCTGCCAATCTTCACAAATCGTGCGCGCCCGGCGCGCCCGCCCCAAAACACACATCGGGAAAAAGCAGAAGAAAGGCGGACGGCAAGGATCGCGGGGGCGAGGCACGAATCCTCCACGTCGGGACGGAGGCAGACTTTCCCTGCGGAAAACAGAAAAAGGACGGCCGAAGCCGTCCTTTTTCTGTCATTGATGAAGCGGGCGCTTATTTTTGACCCTTCGGCGTGAACTTCACGCAGGATGCGCCGCCGCGCAGGTTGCTGAGCACGTCCTGCAGCAGACGCTCTGTGCCGTTTTCACCCTGGTAATCTTCGCTGTCGAGGGTGATGCAGCTCTGTGCCTCGGGCTTTGCGATGTCGCTGATGGAAACGGAATCCTCCTCGTGAATGATGGCGCGCAGGTCGATGATCTTGCCTTCCTCTGCCATGATGCTTGCCTCCTTTACAGCAATATCTTTGTATTGAAGACATTATACCACAGTCCGTCCGGCTTGTAAATCATCGGATTTTTTTGCCCGGCTGCAATTGGCTGAGAAACGCTGCGCCCAGCACCAGCGCTGCGCCGGCCAGCTCCGATCCCGTCAGCCGCTCGCGCAGAATCAGCGCCGAAAGCAGGATGGAAAACACGGGGTCGAGATAGCTGAGCATGGCTGCCGTCTGTGCGCGCAGCCGTCCGATGGCGGAAAAATACAGCACGTATGCCAGTCCCGTATGTACCACGCCAACCACGCCGAGCAACGCCAGCGTCCGGCCCGAGACCGTCAGTCCGTCCAGCGTGCCGCGGCAGAGCAGGATCACCAGCAGCACCGCGCTGGACATCAGCAGCTGAAAGGCCGTCCGCTCGATGGGCGGCACCTCGGGCAGGTATTTGTTCAGGCAGACGATGGCGGCGTACAGCACCGCCGACAGCACGGCCAGCAGTACGCCGCGCAGCGTTCCGGCTCCGGCGGCCGCGCCGCCCTCCGTCAGCCCGGATACGAGCACCATACCGGCCAGCGCCGCCGCCAGACACAGCAGCGACCGCTTTGTGATCCGCTCGCCGAACAGCACGGGCGCGGCCAGCACCACAAACAGCGGGGCCAGATAGTAGCACACCGTGGCGCGCGGTACGCTGGTGTAGCGATAAGCCTCAAACAGCAGCGCCCAGTTCAGTCCCAGAAATGCGCCCGACACGCACAACGGCACGAGCGCGCGCCGCAGCGCCGCCCAGTCCGGCTTCCGGCGGCGCGCCAGCAGTACCGCCGCCAGAAAGGCCAGACCGATCACGCCGCGGCCCATGGCGATGACCGTGGACGGCAGCGGGATGAAGCGCGTGAACACGCCGATGGTGCCGTAGATGAGCATGGCGGCGATCAGCTCGGCGCGGGCGGTATGGACGAGTCGGTCGGCAGCAGGCATGATAGGCTTCCTCCGGAAAGAGATTGGCCTCACGATAGCATGTACGGTGGGAAATTGCAAGATGCGGGCGCGTGAAAAAACGCGGAAAACGCTGAATACAAAAAAACAAAACCCGGCGTTTCCGAAGAAACACCGGGTTTTGGCACGCCCTAAGGGATTCGAACCCCTGACCTTCTGGTCCGTAGCCAGACGCTCTATCCAGCTGAGCTAAGAGCGCACATCGAATGCTCATGTATCATAGCACCTGCGCAGGAAAAATGCAAGCTTTTTTTTCAAACTTTTTCATTTTATTTTTGAACGTCGCCGTCTGCTGCGCCGGGCGGCGGGGCGGGCGCATCCCCGCCGCCTGCCGGCTCGGCAGGGGCGGGGGCTTCCGGCTGTGCCGGCTCGGCAGGCGGCGTATTGGGCGCTTCGGGCGTCTCGGGCTGCTCCGGCAGCGCGGGCTCGTCCGGCTCCTCCGG
>JALEMS010000043.1 GCA_022768185.1 Clostridiales bacterium
GGAGCAATCGCGGAATGCACTGTCCCCAATGCTCGTGAGACCGCCTGACAGAGACGTCAGAGCAAGATTCTGGCAGTTATAGAACGCGTTTCTTTCTATTCTCGTGATCCCGTCCGGCAGAGACGTCAGAGCAAGATTCCCGCAGTTATAGAACGCGCTGTCTCCGATGCTCGTGATCCCGTCCGGCAGAGACGTCAGAGCAAGATTCCCACAGTTATAGAACGCATAGTCTCCAATTTTAACCAGGTCACCCGGCAGCGTTGGGTTAACAGCCGTGCGCTCTATCACAGTCTTTAAGCTGTCATCGTCACCGCCTCCCGCTTGAATCCCCGCGATCGCAGCCGCCATCCCGTCCGGGAAGGTGAGAAGCCCGCTCCCGCCGGTCTTTCCCCGGATGGCGTTGCCCACCGTGCTCAGGTCGGTCTCGTCCACAAATTTTATGGCCATCAGTAGCTGCCTCCCGCCGCGTTTCCGATATCGACTGCCGTCCATACGCCGCCCACCACCTGCAGGAGTTTGCCGTTGTCGGAGTCGGTGACGGCTGGGACGCCATTCCCCGCCGGACCCTGTGGACCCGGAGCCCCTGTATCACCCTGCGGCCCCTGCGGGCCGGTCTCGCCCTGCGGGCCTGCCGGGCCGGTTTCGCCCTGCGGGCCCCTTTCGCCTGACGGTCCCTGCGGGCCGGTCAGCGCCGCCAGCTGCTCCTCTGTAAAGTCCTCGTAGGTAAACGCCTTGCCGTCAAATTTCCCGCTGTCCGCGTCGTCCCGTACGCTCTGCGCAACATTCCGCGCGCCTTCGTACAAATCGACGATCCGCGCAAACGTGTCCATTTCATACTGCGCCGACGTGTTGCCGGCAGGCTCCGCCCCCGGCAGGATCGGCCCGCACTCACACCAGACCGTCGGCAGCACCGTTTCGCTGCCGCGCAGGCCGTACACGCCGACACGCAGCGTCCCGCCGGGGCGCGCGACAACCTCCCACGGCACCTTGCACTGCGTTGTGCCCTCGGCCAGCAGTACGTCGCGCGCCTCCCGTCCGCTCCGGAACACCACCGTTTTCGTAAGCCCCTCCCACTCGGCGGAAAAGCGCAGCTCCACGCCGATGGCGTCCACCTGACCGGATACCACCGGCTCTGCCTGCTCCAGCAGCAGGCGCGATTTTTCTGCTCTCAGTTTAATCATGTCAGGCTCACCCCCGGAAGCAGCTCCACCACCGCCTGCACCAGATCCATCCGGGCGCGTTCGCTGCTTTCGCCCGAGGTCTCGATGGCAAAGTCCAGCCAGTCCCCGGCCTCCACCGGCAGATACGCCACCGCCGACGAAGCGGTCAGCGACGTGCTGTTGTCGTCATACGTCTTGGCTGTCGCGCCGTTGAGGCGCAGACGCAGATAGGCGTGGGCAAACGCGGTGCTGGAGGCGCTCTTGCGGTTGGTGGTCACCACGGCGACACCGGTCAAGGCAAAGGTGATGCGGTTGTTGGTCAGGTCGATCATGCCGGCCGTGTCAAATTCCTTTGTCAGCGGGCAGGGCGCCAGCGTATAGTCGCCGTACTGGATGACAGAACTGCCGCCCACCGTACAGCGATAGCCGGCCAGCACCGTCGGCGCAGGCACCTTTTTCATCACGCCCGCACTCGCATCCCAGAACAGCATATAGTCCCCCGCATCCGGCATGCCCTCCGCGCGGTCGGGAATGAGGTTTTTGATGGCGGCGTCCACCGTCTTGTTCTTCACCGCGTTGTTGCTGTCCGGGTCGAGCACGCCGTCGACGCTGTTGGAAATGGTTTTCGCATTGGTCTGTCCGAAGGCCATTACTCCGCTCCTCCCTTCACGCAGAAGATGGAAAGCACGCTCACCGCGTTGGCCGGCACCTCGCTGGCAAAGATGCGCACGGCGTTGGCCCGCGTCTCCGCCAGCGGGCAGAGGATGCTGCTGTCGGCGTCGGTCTGCGCAAACGTCACCAGCGGCACGTCGTAGTCCAGCACGCCCGCGCAGGCAATGTCCGCCTTATACGGAAACAGCGCAATGGTATCGTCCGCCTCCCATGCCGTGACCGGAACGGTTTTGTTGAGATAGGTTTTGCCGCCGAACACCTCGGCCTCCAGCTCCGGGATCAGCGTGCGGTTGAGAAAGCTGCGCGTCTGGTCGTGCAGCTCCTGCAGATCCGCGCGCACCTGCGTCTCGCTCTCCTCATAGCGGGGAAAATCCGCTTCATTCCCCCAGTTTTTCGTAAAATTCAGTCTCGAATATGCCATAAATTCCTCCTTTTCAGGACGCTTCCGTCTCAGCGGTCACGCCCGGCCAGCTTCCAGAAAAACTGCGCGCTCACCAGCGTGAGGTCTGCGCCCACCTCGTTGTTTTCCAGCCGTACCGTAAAATGCCGCACATGCCGGCAGCCGGGACGGCGGCGCTGCACCGCGGCAAAGCGCTCCACCGCCAGTGACCGGTAGGCCAGATTGCGCGGAGCCAGCGCCCAGGGCCGCACGGCGAGATCGGTGCGGTCGCGCCGGTGCTCGTGGTCGGTGAGATAGGTCAGCTGCACCAGACTCGGCGTGTCCGAGCGCAGCACGAAAATGGCCCCCGTCACATCCTTGAGCCGGTCATAGCCGCCCATCGTCTGCACCGCAAAGACAAACGTCTTCTCAATGGCCCGTCCGTAGTCGGAGAAGCAGCGCTCCAGCTGCGTCACCTGCCCCTGCCGGTTGAGATGATACAGGCGCTCCTCCCCCTGCACAAACCCCTCCGGCTCGATGCCCTCGAGATAAAACCACGCCGGCCGCTCCGCCGGGGACAGCTCATAATCCCACACGTATACGCCGCCGCCCGCGCACAGCCAGTAGCGCCGCCCGTCGTCGAGGCTGCGCACGGTGTCGGGCGCTGCGCGCACCGCGTCGAGCAGGCCCGGGCGGGCCGGCGTGCCGTTGACCTTCCAGCTGAGAAACGCCACGTTGTTCTCGAGCGCCGGACTCATGCTCGCCACACGGCAGACGCCCTGCTGCGTGTTGCAGAACACCAGATTGTTCTCCACCAGCCGGATGCTCTCCGGCAGATCGCAGCCGACCGCGCTGTTGACCGGCGTATAATCCATCGTCAGGCGCAGCCGTCCGTCGATCTCCGTCGTCGACAGCGCGGACTTTCCGATGCTCCCCTGCTTGAAGATCATCAGCGTTTCATACTGCACGCCGAAGCCCGTGACCGGCTCCGAGGCGTCTCCTGCAAGGTTATACTGCTCCATCGGCCAGTAGCCGGCGTCCATCGCGGCATGGCTGCCGTTCCAGAAATAGGCGTTCGGCTGCGCCGACGAGCCGCTCAGCACGATGCAGGCGTCCCGGCTGGCCCCGTAGGTGACGGCATAGCTGCAATCGAGGATGCTCGCCAGCGCCTCGGCGTTTTCCTGCGCATAGGTAATGCGCACGGTGTTGTTCTCCGGCGGCACCGTGTAATACGGATAATCCTTCAGCAGTACGTGTCCCGTCTCCGGCCAGAAAACATAGTCGCCGTCCCACCCGGCGTCCCACTGCTCCGTCTCCGCCCCGGGCGCTGTCGTCGAAGCCGTCAGCTCCGTCTCCGCCACGGTCTGCTCCGTCACCTTCGTCATGGTGATGCTCGGGATACTGGTGGTTTTCGTGGTGCCTGCCGTTCCGGAATACACCACGCCCGCCGCCGTCTCCACATAAAACTGCTCCGTGTCCGGAAACAGCACCAGCCGCCCGCCGCCAAGATACAGGTTATCGGGCATGCCGCTGTCCTTGTTCACCCGGTCGGACAGCGTGAAGAGCCGAAACTGCGTGCTTGTGCCCTCCATCTCCGTCCGGAGATAGGCATAATAATAGTTGCTGCCGCCGTCATACCAGGGCACACCCTCCTGCGGGATCTCATATTCCCAGCGCGTCACCGTCGTGCCCACGGTTTTTTTCTGCACCGTCACCCGCTCCACGGTCACGCCGCTGCCGCGCACCGGCAGGTAATAGCTTTTTGCCGCCGTCCTCAGGCACACCGTACCCGCCTGCGTCGCGCTCTGCGTCAGGCGCACCGTAACCTGTCCGTCCGCTGAAACGCCCGCGCTGTAGTCGACGCCCTCCGTCAGCGCCGTACCGCCCAGCTCCACGCGCTCGACCGACACCGCCCCCGGCACGTCCAGCTCCACCGACGTCCGCCCGTCCGCCGCAGCGGAAAAGCGGACGGACGCGGCGCGCGTACCGACGTTGTACCAGACGGTTTTCTTCGCGCTCAGGCGGTTTTCCGGCTGATAGAGGTCGCCCGCCCCCGTCTCCGCGTCGGCGTTGATGACCGTCACCGGCGTGTACGCCAGCGCCGTCATGCTTTCGGCCGTGAAGGCGTCGGTTTCTCCGCTGTACGAAATGCGCACGAACACGCCGCGCGCCTTATAATAAAGGTGCGCTCCGTAGCGGAAAAACACGCCGCGTGCCGCCGTGCTCTCCGGAAAGAGCGCCGCCAGATCGCACACCTGCGTCAGATCCATCGCCGTGTACGACACGCGCAGGCTGTCCCCCTCCACAGCCGGGGCCGCCAGCGTCAGCCTGCCCTCCGGCAGATCGAGGACGTAGTCCTCGCCCGCGCGCAGCTGCGCCCCGCCCGTGGAAATGCCCGTGATCGCCTCCACGCCGCCGGAGAGCACCGTGTAGGTCAGCGTGCCCGGTACATAGTCGATCTGCCGCTGCGCCGCGGCTCCCAGCAGCGACCGGTAGTCCACCGTCATCACCGCCCCCGGCGTCAGCGCCGCGGCCAGCGTGAAGCTGCCGGCAGCCGCGTTCACTGCATATCCCGTCACGGGCACGCCGTTTCGGCGCACGTTCGTCACGTCGGCCAGTCCCGCCGCCGTCAGGGAAAATTCCGTCTGCCCGGCCTGCGCCGTCAACGTCTCCACCGCCGTGCTCTCCCGCAGTGCGCTGCAGTACAGCTTCGTGCCGATGTGAAAAAAAGCCCGCCCGTGAAACAGCGTGCCGCCGCAGGCCCAGCCGCGGCCATGCGCCCGCTGCACGCGCCACACCTGCCCGTCACGGCACGACAGCGCGCCGTTGAGCCACAGCAGGTTTTTCATCTCCGGGCTTTCGTCCGGGCGCAGGCGGTCTCTGGGATCGTAGGTGTTCAGCCCACCCGTCAGGCACGAGAGCTCCACCGAATATTCACGCCGCGCCTCGGGCAGGCTGTCCTGCTGCACATAGCGCGGTTCAAATCTTGCCGTGCGCATCAAACCACCCCGTCATACAGCCCGCCGTAGGCGTCCGTCACCTCGGCCTGTTCCGCTGCGACCGGCGCGGTCAGCCGCGCCAGACGCGCCTCAAATTCGTTGTACAGCACCGAGTAGGCGTTGGCGTCGTCGTCCCGCACCAGATGTGCCGCCGCGTAAAACGCAGCGGCCGCCTGCGCCTCGGGTACGTTGTCCAGCGGCGCGTCGTCGCCCGGCGCGTCGCCGAGGCTGTGCGGATAGCGGTAATATTCCAGCACCGCGCCGTCCGGCGCGTCCGCCTCCAGCAGAAACTGCCGCTCCCCCAGCCATGCCAGCACCGGCAGACGCCGCGGCTGCGGCCCCGTCAGATCCAGCACGCCGCTGCCGCGCACCTGCCAGAGATCGTACGGCGCCCAGTACAGCGTGCCGCTGCCCTGCTCCTCCCGGTCGAGCGTCTCCAGCGCAGCCGCGGCCGGGATGGGACGGGCCGTCGTTGCAATGAGCAGCTGCGCGTCGTTGACCAGATCGGGCAGCTTCAGCAGTGCGTCGGCCTGGTTGTTATAGCTTTCCTTCACCGGCACGCCGGCGATGCTGTACTGCTGCGCCAGCGCCAGCGCCCGGCGCTTTACCTGTCCGTAATTCATCGTTTTCCCCCCTTTGAAAACAAGCGGGCGGGTCAGCCCCGCCCGCCCGGGTCCGCATCGGCAGCCCGCTCAGCTGCGGGCCGCCGTTCTCAGCCGATGTGCAGCTTGGCGTCGCCCATGGCAAGAGGCTTGTTGGCGCTGTCGACCTCGATCAGACGGATCCACTGATCACCGCTGGACGGCGTGATCTCCGCGCCGTTTGCGGTCAGCTCCTTCCAGTTGGCAGGCGTGATGGCCGTATCGGCAGCAGCAGTCTCCAGCGCGCTCTTGGTCGCTGCGGTATCGTAATACCACTTGTTGCCGCTGGCCTCCTTCTCGGTGGGATTGATGAGCGTGACGGTGCTCTTGCCGGAGGAGGTGCCGGTGGTGACGTAGTTCATGGTGCGCATGCCGCTCATGCCGCCGTGCCAGTAGACGGCCGCGGACTTGCTGTCGAGCACGAAGCAGTCGTAAATCAGGCGGCCCTCCACCAGCCAGCCGCTCACTCCGGGAGGATTGTCGTGGGTCTTATAGTCCTCCAGCTGTCTGGGCGCGGTCGCAGCGCACGGATGGGTCAGCAGGAAGGCCGTACCGCTCGGCAGGCGGCTGGACGGCACCTTCACGATCTTGCAGCCGTCCACCTCGCCGATCACGCCGCGCACAAGCATCTCCTGCGAAACGTCGCCGTACTTGACAAAGGCGCTGTCCTGCTTCAGCAGGTTTGCAAAGCCGTAGGAGCAGAAGCACACGCGGTCCTTGTCGGGCACGTTGTTGTTGCCGAGCTGCTCCTGGGCCTTGAGCAGCTCGCCGTAGGCGTTGGCGTTGGTGACGGCGGTGGTGCTGGTGCTGCCGGTGCCCTCGGCGGCGGCCTTCAGCTTCGAGAAAACGTAGGCGTCAAACTCGGGGATGCACACCTCGCTGATCTGGCGGCTCAGCGCGCGGCCTGCGTCCATCACCATCTGGCTCTGGAGCTTGTCGGCGCGGTCGATCACGAAGGTGAAGGCGCGGTCACGCGTCACCTGCAGGGTCTGCACGTTGCGCGTGAGGTTGGCGGCCGAGCCGTAGCGGTTGGCGCTGGCGTTGCGGTCGTAGTCGTTCATGGCCACGACCGGGATGGAAAAGACCTTGACGGTGTCCACGCCGGTGAACTCAAAGTCGTTGTTCAGGGCCAGCATGGCCTGGGATTCCCGGTGGAAGCGCTCGTCCACCTGCTTGGAAAATTTCTGTGCAAGATTGACACTGGGCATAATCGTTTGTTCTCCTTTCAAATTTCAGGTTGATGAATGAGCCGCAGCCCGTCCGGACAGACGGGCTGCGCGTCAGACCGGCCTCACCAGCCGGCCTCAAAGCCCCGGAGGAAGCTGCGCTCAAACTCGCTCTGCGGCGTGCCGGCCTCCGGGCTTCCGGCTGCGCCGCGCACCGGCGCGCGGAGGGCCGTGTCCGCGTTCTGACGCAAAATACGGTTTTCCTCGCGCAGGCGCTCGTTCTCCATGCGGGTCTGCTCGGCGTGGTGGCGCTGCCATGCCGACAGCAGGCTGCACCCGCCCGACACCGCCGCGCGCACCACCTCCTCCGGCAGGCGCTGCCCGCGCAGCTCCGGGCAGGCCTCCAGCAGCTCGGTCAGCTCGCCGAGATAGCTGCGCTCCGGCGGTGCGGCCGGGGTCGGCTGCGCCATGCGGCCGTATCCCCCGGCGCGGCGCTCGGCCAGCAGCTCGGCCATTTCCATGGCCATCTCCGGCGGCATGCCGCTGTGCGAGAGCGCGTCTGCGCGGCTCTGCAGCTGCGCGCGCTCCACCTCGGACAGCAGCGTCTGCGGATCGCCGCAGGAAAACATGCGCGAGAGCCGGTCAAGCTGCGCCATCAGCCGCTCGTTCTCCCGCAGGCGCGCCTGCGCGCGGTCGGTGATCTGCGCCTTCTGCCACAGCTCCGGCAGCTGCTCCGGGGACAGCTCCACGTCACGGTCGGCATGGTCGACGCGCGCGCGGAAACGGATGCGCTGCGGCGTGTCCGCAGCAGGGGTCTCCTCCGGCCGGCCCGCCGCAGCCGTGGTGGGGCGCTGCGTGCCGTCCGGCTGTTCCTCGGCCTGCGCCGGGACGTTCTCCGCGGCGGCGCCGCCGCTCCACGTCTCGGGCGCAAACAGGTCGTCGCCGTCCCGCCAGCCCTCCGGCAGCACGGCCCCGTCTGTCTGCTCGATGGCCTCTTCTCTCAGTTTCTTCTCGTCCATATGGTGAATGGACTCCTTTCGTTGTATTTGCAGACGTACCATGGCCCGTCTGCAGCAGCCTTCCGCATCCGCGGCGGCCAAAGCCGCACGGACGCAGAGAGAAGCCGCACGGTTAGCCGTGCGGCTTCTCTCTGCGTCCAGGCTGCCGTATTCTTTTTGCCGTTTTGCCCAAAAGCCGGGCCGGGCGGAGCGCCGCCGCCGCGCTTTTTTCCGTTTTTTCCGCGACGGACGTTTTTTCGCCGGAAACGGTAGACTTTCCCCCACAATTGTGATAAATATGGTATAAATATGAGCGGATCTCACCGGGCGCGCCCTGCTGCGCCGCCCCTGCTGCGCATCCGGCACTCATCAGCAAAGGAGTTGACCTGCAATGCCCAAGTATTTCCAGCCGGAAATTGAAACGGCCTCCAGAGAGCAGCTTCTGGAGATTCAAAACCGGAAAATCGTCGAACAGGTACGTCATGTCTATGACCACGTCCCCTATTACCGCGCGCTCATGCAGCAGAAGGGCGTCACACCTGAGGACATCCACGGCGTCGAGGACATACATCTGCTCCCCTTCCTCACCAAAGCCGACCTGCGCGACAGCTATCCCTATGGCCTGCTCGGTGCCGACCTGAAGGACTGCGTGCGTATCCACTCCACCTCCGGCACCACCGGCAAGCGCGTCGTCGCCTTCTACACGAAGGAGGACGTCGATCTCTGGGAAGACTGCTGCGCCCGCGCTATCGTCGCCGCCGGCGGCAGCGACGAGGACGTCTGCCAGGTCTGCTACGGCTACGGCCTGTTCACCGGCGGCTTCGGCCTGCACGGCGGCGCGCATAAGGTCGGCTGCCTCACGCTGCCCATGTCCTCCGGCAACACGGCCCGCCAGATCCAGTTTATGATGGACCTGCATTCCACCATTTTGTGCTGCACCCCGTCCTACGCCGCCTATATCGGCGAGTCGCTCGCCGAGCAGGGCATCCGCCCGGAGGACAACTGCCTCAAGGCCGGCATTTTCGGCGCCGAGCCGTGGACGGAGGAAATGCGCCGCAGCATCGAGCAGAGCCTCGGCATCCATGCCTACGATATCTACGGCCTCACCGAGCTGGGCGGCCCCGGCGTCGCCTTCGAGTGCGAGGCGCAGAGCGGCATGCACATCAACGAGGATCACTTCTACGCCGAGATCATCGACCCCGACACCGGCGAGGTGCTTCCCGAGGGCGAAAAGGGCGAGCTGGTCTTCACCTCGCTGGATAAGCGCGCCTTCCCCCTGCTGCGCTACCGCACGCGCGACATCTGCATGCTCAAGCGCGAGCAGTGTCCCTGCGGACGCACGCATATCAAAATGTGCAAGCCCATGGGCCGCAGCGACGATATGCTCATCATCCGCGGCGTCAACGTCTTCCCAAGCCAGATCGAGGCCGTTCTGCTCAGCGAGGGCTATTCTCCCAACTATCAGATCGTCGTCGACCGTGTAAACAATACCGACACCTTCGACGTCAACGTCGAGCTGACGGCCGGACAGTTCTCCGATAAGGTCAGCGAAACGCAGGCCCGTGAGAAAGCGCTCGAGGCCGCCCTGCGCACCATGCTCGGCATCGGCCCGAAGGTACACCTTGTTACGCCGCAGACCATCGCCCGCAGCGAGGGCAAGGCCGTCCGTGTCATCGACCGGCGCAAGCTTCACGACTGAAGCCGCCGTTCACCGTCGAACAAAACCGAAAGGAGAAGCAACCATGGCCATCAAACAGCTGTCCGCATTTGTTGAAAACAAGCCCGGAACGCTCCTTGCCATGCTCAAGGCCCTTGCCGACGCCGGTATCAATATCCGCGCCATGAGCATCGCCGACACCCGCGATTTCGGCATTCTCCGTCTGATCGTCTCCGACGTGGAGAAGGCCGCCAATGTGCTGGAGCACAATTCGATCGTCACCACCACAGACGTGCTCGCCGTCGAGATGCGCGACGAAGCCGGCGCGCTGTCCAATATCCTGAGCGCGTTGGGCGAAGCGAACATCAATATCGAATACCTTTATGCCTTCACCGCCCGCACCGAGCGCGGCGCCTACGTCGTCTTCCGCGTCGACGATAACGAAGCGGCCGAGCGCGTTCTGCAGGCACACCGCATCGCCACGCTCTCCGAGGCAGAAATCGCCGCTATCTGAGCGGCCCCGCACCATACGAAACCGCCTGTCGGCAGTGCCGACAGGCGGTTTTCTCAAACGCGGCCCTTGCGCTCTCTTTTACCAAAGACCCGCTTTTTTCATCCTATACGCGCAAATCGCGTACACCGTCACCCACGAACCGATCTATACATCATTAGTAGTCAAAATTCGCCTCCGGCAAGATCTCCTTCAGCGGCTTTCCCTGAATGATCCAGTTTTCCAGCAGATCGTCCAGCGTCTCAAATACCAAATCCTCGTCTCCCGGGCTATCAGACGCCATAACATGATACTTCCTGTCTGGCTTACATATGCTGTATATTTCTCCGTTGTACATGAAATCCGGCTCATTGCAGCATATCATCTCTTTGAACTCCTCAATATCCATTATAAATGTTTCTCCTTTCTCATTTTTAGCTCAAGAAGGATATCCGCGTGTTGAATCCGTTCTTCTTCCGTCAGCTCCCTCGCCGACCCTTGGGGAATCTCCGCATCCCAATTGTAGTCATGTGCATGCTCTCCGTTTTCTCCAAGTGAATGTTCTTTCCGATTACCATGATCCCCACCATGTATCTGCGTCTTTATTCTTCCCTCCTTGTCGAAAAGTGTTCTGTCGTGTTCCTTTCCTTTTTGAGATAATATATCCACAACCGCATTCTCCCGATATTTCCCGGGAACACGACGTACATCCTGCCCGCGCCAGTCATCCGTAACAACAATGGTACCGTCTTCATGATAGCGCAGCTGGGCATATTTTTCAATCGGATTCTCTGTCCCTGCTGTCCCATCTTCCTGCTTCCAGTCAGACTTCCCCGCTGCAGCAGGTTCCACCTTCTCGACCTTCGCTTCCACACTCCCGGCGTCCGTCGTTTCCCCCGGCCACGCCTCCTCCTGTACAGCCGCCTTCCCCTGCGCCGCCTCATTGACGACCCGCTCCGCCTCGGCCAGCCGCGCCGCGTCCTCCGCGCTCAGCTTCCGACGCTCCGTTCCATACGGATCGTCAAACCCGGCCTTTCGCAGCAGCGCCTCCGCTTCCTCCAGAAGCGCCGCAGCATCCGGCTTCTTTGCAGTCGCGACAGCTGTCCGCCGCTCCGCCGGAGCCGCCGTCTCCTCCATGCGCCCCGGAGCAGCCGATGCCTCCGCACCCGTCGCCTTCCGCTCGACCACTACAGGCTCTCTTCCCGCCTGCACA
>JALEMS010000002.1 GCA_022768185.1 Clostridiales bacterium
GACGGACGAGGTGTCCGCCATCCGCGACACGATGACCGTCGGCGACGAAATGACGCTCACCGTCTGGCGCGACGGCGAAACGTTTGACGCCGTCATCCCTCTGATGGACATGTCCGACCTGTCCCGCTGATTTTTTACACCGCGTCCTCTCAATTTCTCAATATACCTTTCACTCCTCTCTTTTGTGGCAACCCCCGCCGGGAATGCACCCCGGCGAGGGTTGTTCCATTTTACTCGACTTTCATGCCGAGGGCATGCGCTTTGACGGGTTTGCGCATCAGGCCCCAATGCCAAACGGCATTGGGGCCTGATGCGCTCCGCGTCCCGGTCGGCCGTTGAAAGCGGCCGATTCAACGCTCGCCGCGCAAAAGCTGCGGCTCCGCGGTACACGCCTGCGGGCGGCGAACGCTGCGAGGCTTTTTCAACGCGCGATTCCCGGCCCTGGTGGGGGGCCATAAGGCAGTAATTCCTTTCCGTACCCTATTGTGCCTTCGTTGCCGTTCAGGTATAATAGCGCAGAGCAGCCACTTACCGTTTGTTGATTCAGATACCGAAGCGAAGAAAAAATTCAGGGAGGCACTGTATGAAAAATCTGTCCGAAAAAAGAAAATTTATCATTGACACGGATACCGCTTCCGATGATGCGGCGGCTATTATGATGGCGGCACTGTCGGACAACATTGAACTGCTGGGAGTTACCGCCGTCAGCGGGAACGTGGATGTCAGACAGGCGGGATTAAACGCGCTTCAGACGCTGGAAGTCTGCGGCAGAGGAGAGGTGCCGGTATACCTCGGCGCAAAGCGTCCGCTTTTCCATGAGCGCAAAGCGACCATCAGCGTCCACGGAAAAGACGGTATGGGCGACAGAGATCTCATCCACCCGGTCGGAACGATGCAGGAGATGCGCGCGGTGGACTTTATTCTTGACACGGTAAAAAAATACCCGGGCGAGGTGGAAATAGCGGTTTTGGGCCCGGCTACCAACATCGCACTGGCGGTGCTGCTTGACCGTGAGACCATGAAAAACGTGAAGCGTATCTGGTCTATGGGCACACCGGGTTTCGGACCGGGAAATGCAACCCCCATTTCGGAATTCAATGTTTTTATTGACGCGGAAGCTTATGCATTGATGCTGGACAGCGGTTCTCCCATCACCATTGCGGGCTTTGATCTCTGTATGGGGAATATCGGGCTGGACAGGTATGAATTGTCCTATCTTGAGTCCGGAAGCCCGGTAGCAAAATTCCTGACGCAGGCGACCAGCGTGATCCTGCAGTTCAATATCGATACCCGTGGAGTCCACATGGTGGATCTGCCGGATGCAGTGGCCATGGCGGCGGCGCTGTGGCCCGACTTCGTAAAACAGAGCGTCCGCTGCCACTGCCACTGCTGCACGGAGAACAATGAAGTATATGGCCAGGTCATCTTCTTCCAGGAGGGCAAGACCTACGAGTCGATGCCGGAGACAAAAGCAATCAATGCCGACGTGATCACCGTCGTGGACAACGATCTGTTTACCGAACGATTTATGAATCTGATCCGGTGACCCATCGGGCGTTCGCAGATGGCCTGATCACGCAATTGCGGAAACAGCAGCTTCTCCGGAGCCGCACACGCCCCGCCCCGGAAAGGATTTCACCGGGAAACGAAATTTGATTTGACCACCGCAATCCGAAAGCGGATCCGCCTGAGCGGAAACACCCTTTCTGCACTCCAGGACACAAAAGAGCCGTTGCAGCGTTTTCATGCTGCAACGGCTCTCTCCTGAAAACCGTATGACTGTTTTACGGGCACTGCCCGGATGGCCGGGGTTTTCTTGCCGGGCGCGGGGGCAGGTGCGCTCAGGCGCGCCTGGCGGCAAAGCAGTGCCAGCCCTCGCGCTCCTCGTGCGAAACGATCTCAAAGCCCTGCTGCTGCAGGGCTGCTTCGACGTCGTCCTGCCGCCCCTCGATGATGCCGGAGCAGACAAACACGCCGTCCGGCGCAAGGAAGGCCCCCACATGCGCCGTCAGCGGGACGATAACGTCCGCCACGATGTTGGCCAGCACCAGCCCGTAGCCTGTGCCGAGGCCGCGGCGGAATTCCTCGCTGGAAAGTACATCGCCGATGCGCACGCACACGCGCGTCTCATCCAGGCCGTTCAGCCCCGCGTTGCGGCGCACAGCCACCTCGCAGAGCGGATCAATGTCGCAGCAGCAGGCGCTGTCACAGCCCAGCACGCACGCGCCCACGGCCAGAATGCCGCTGCCGCAGCCGATGTCGAGGCAGCGCACGCCGGGACGTGCATAGCGTTCGAGCGTCTTCAGGCACAGGTGCGTCGTCGCGTGCGCGCCCGTTCCAAAGGTCAGGCCCGGGTCCATGCGCAGCTCGGTGCGGCCTCCGGGGTTGTCATAGGTCTCCCACTCCGGTACGACGGCCAGGCGCTCGCCGGTTTCGATGACGCGGTAATACTTCTTCCACTCGTCCTGCCACTGGCTGTCGTCCACGACCGCGTCCACAATTTCCTCCGGAACCGCCGAACGGATGCGCGCCAGCTGCGCGCGGCCGTCCTCGTCGTCGGTGAGATAAAAGCGCACGCGAGACAAACCAGAAAAATGCTGCACCAGTTCGTCGTCGACGCTGTCCCAGTATTTCCCGTTTTCTGCGATGAAGCGCTGAAAATCGGCCTCATCCTCGATGGACATGCCCTCCACGCCCAGCTCCTCCAGCTGCCAGCACAGCGCGTCGATGCGCTCCGGTGTGGTGCGGACGGATGCCTCCAGCCATTTCATATGCGGTGTTCCTCCCTGAAAAAGGCTCTGCCGGAGGCAGAGCCTTTGTAATGTTCTGTTTTTTGACGTCTCAGACGTCGGAGCTGGAAATCAGGCCGTAGCCGCCGTTCTTGCGGCGGTAGACCACCGAGAAGCTGTCGTCGTCCTCCTCGTTGAGGAAGGCGAAGAACTCATGCTCCAGCAGATTCATCTGCAGAATGGCTTCCTGCGGCGTCATGGGCTTGATGGAGATGCGCTTGGTACGGACGATGTCGAAGGCTTCTGTCTCCTCGTCATCCGGAATGGGGAACGGCCGGATCTCGCGCTCGAGCGCGCCCTCGCGCAGGCGTTTTGCCAGCTTGGTCTTATTCTTGCGGATCTGTCTTTCGATACCGGCCACGGCGGAGTCTACGGAGGCGAACATATCGCCGGTCAGCTCATTGGCACGGTAGAACATACCGTTATTTTTGAGCGTGACCTCTGCACGGTAACGGCCGCGTTCATACCCGAAGGTGACGAAGGCCTCCGATTCCTGGCTGAAAAAGCGGTCGAGCTTGCCGATCTTCTTTTCGGCGTAAGCGTGCAGCTCGGCGTTCGGTTCCAGCTTCTTCTCCGTAAAAGTGAATTTCATTTGATTCACTCCTCTCGTGGTATTTGGGCTTTCTGGTTACAGTATACCATATTTTTGAGGAAAATGAAGAACAATCCATGAATTCATCTGCCAAAAAACAGGGGGTTGCTTTTGGCAGGCAAATGTCATATAATGATGATTGGCGGGGAAATTTTCCCCGCCTGTTTCATGCCGTGCATGCGGTCGGCTTCCGCATAAAACTGCGTTTTTTGACAGCCTGCTGCGCCCGGAGCGGTTCCGCTCCGGGCGCAGCGTTTGTCTTTGTACGCGCCGCAGTCTCAGGCGACGGTCAGCGCGGTCTCCAGCGCGATCTCCATCATCTCACGGAAGCTCTCCTGCCGCTCGATGGCGGGCAGGGACTCGCCGGTGAAGATGTGGTCGGAGATGGTGAGAATCGACAGTGCCCGCTTCTTCGAGGCCATGGCCTCCCAGTAGATGCCGGCCGTCTCCATCTCGACGGCGAGAATGCCCATATCACGGTACTTTCCGCCGGCGGCGGTGTTGGCGTTATAGAACATGTCGGCAGTGAACACGGAACCGACGCGGGTGTTGACGCCGCGGGCGTCGGCCGCCTCGACGGCGGTGCGCAGCATGGCAAAGTCCGCCTGCGGGGCCAGAATGCCCGGGAACTGATACTGCGCGGAATAGTTGGAATTGGTGGACGCGGTCATGGCCACGACCAGGTCGCGCACGTGCACGTCCTCGCCGATGCCGCCGGCCGAGCCGATGCGGATGGCCGCCTCAACGCCGTAGAAGTTGAACAGCTCATGCAGGTACAGCGTGGCCGACGGGATGCCCATGCCGCTGCCCATGACGGAGATCTTCTTGCCCTTGTAGGTGCCGGTGTAGCCGAGCATATTGCGCACAGTGTTGAAGCACACGGGGTTTTCCAGATAGTTGTCCGCCACGGCTCTGGCGCGCAGCGGGTCGCCCGGCATCAGCACGACCTTGGCGATCAGCGCGGGATCGGCCTCAATACAGGCGGAGGGGGACATCAGGATATCAGACATTTTCGGATACCTCCGTTTTTTATAGTTTGCCGGCAGTCCCGGCAGGTATACGGTTTGATCTCAGCGGCACGGCGCACACCGGCGTGTAGGTCAGCACGCCGTCCGGCCGCGCGCTCTCCATCAGGTACAGCCGCGTCACCCGGCAGCGCACGCGCGGAACGGCCAGCCGCTCGGGGCAGAAGCCGGGGCGGCACACGGCCCGGCGCGCCAGCGTCAGGTGCGGCGTGAAGGCACGCGCCTCCAGCCCGAAGCCCTCTGCACGCAGCGCCTGCGCAAGCCGCTCCGCCTGCGCCATCAGCTCCGGCGTATGCGCCAGCCCCAGCCAGACAAGCTCGTCCCCACGACCCTGGAAGCGCCCCACCTGCGAAAGCGAAACAGAAAACGGTACGCCGGCAGCCGCCTGCATGGCGCGCCGCGCCGCCTCCACGCGCTCCGGCGGCGTCTCGCCGAGGAAAGCCAGCGTCAGGTGCAGGTTCTCTGCGCGCGTCAGACTGCCGCGCGTCAGCCCTGCGGCAAGGCTGCGCTGCACCTGCAGCACGGCACGGCGCATGGCGTCGTCCGGCGTGACCGCGACAAACAGCCTCATGCCGTCTGCGCCGGGTCGGCAGGCTGCACCGGCAGCTCCGCGTCCGGCGGCGTCACCGGGTCGACCGGCGTTACCGGGTCAATCGGCGTCACCGGGTCGACCGGCGTCACCGGCTCGAGGGGCTTTTCATACGTCAGCTCCGAATGCGTGACGGTGCAGCCCGGCAGCGCGGCCTTCAGCGCGTCGACGGCCTCGCCCGTCAGCTTGGGGTTGTTTTCAATGCGCAGATCGGTCAGCGCTTTGAGCTTTTCGATGTATTTCAGCTGCCCGTCGGTCAGGCCCGTATTGTTCAGGCCCAGGCCGGTTAGGCCCGTGAGGGTGCGCAGCGGACTGACGGTGTCGATCGGGTTGTTGCTGAGCCACAGCTTTTTCAGCCCCGTCATCATCGTCAGCGACGAGACGTCGGACACCCGGTTGCCGTCCAGATCAAGATACGTCAGCTCCGACAGGCTCATCAGCGGACGAATGTCGGAAACCTGATTGTTCCACAGGCACAGCCAGCTCAGCTCGCTCAGCTCGCTCAGCGCCGAAATGTCGGAAATCCGATTGTCGCGCAGATCCAGCTTCTGCAGCTTCGTCAGGCGCGACAGCTCGGAAATATCCGTCAGTCCCAATCCGCGCAGATCCAGCTCGGTCGCGTCCAGCGGCACGGTCTTGCCGCCGATGACCAGCTCGGTCTCCGGCTCCTCCTCGGCTGCGTCGGAGAAGATCTTGCAGTCCGGCAGCGCGTCCTGCAGCGCCTCCAGCGCTTCGGCGTCCAGCTCAATGTCCCGGATGCTCAGGGTGGAGAGTTTTTTCAGGCCGTACAGCGGGGTGAAATCCTCAATGGGGTTGCCGTCAAGATACAGTGTTTTCAGCTTTGTCAGTCCGGCCAGCGGCGTCAGGTCGGACACGTCGTTGTTCGACAGGGCCAGACTGGTCAGCTCCGTCAGCCCGGCCAGCGCCGAAACGTCGTCGATGCGGTTGTCCCGCAGGCTGATGCTGGTGAGCGTGTCGATCTGCGAGAGGGCCTCGAGATCGTCGGACGTAATGCCCTTTTTGTTGGCAATGAAGGCCTTCGCATCCTTTTCCACCTGCTCGGAACCGACAGAGACCGTTTCCGCATCCTTCTCGTCGTCCTCGGCGCTCAGGCCGGCACGCAGGGCCTCCTCCAGCTCGCGCGTCTCATCGTTTTCGCGGATGCCCTTGGCCTGGGCCAGATATTCGGCGGCCTTGCCGTAATCCTCCGCGGAGAGATAGATGCGCGCCGTCTCCATGTAGTTGTCAAACCGCCGGCCGCGCGACCAGCTGGAGAGCAGCAATGCAGCCACAAGAACGAGTACGAGCACGCCGCCCACGATGATGGCGATGGTCGCCGGCGTCTTTTTGCCTGTTTTCATATTGTCCTCCGGCGGGCGCCGGCTTCCCGCAAGGCGATGGCAGCGCGCTCCGGCCGGCGCGCGGGACGGCGGAACCATACCTTTTTATATAACGCCGTCTGCCGCTATTATATCAGCCCCCGTCGAAAAGTCAAACCTCTTTCCCGCTTGCAATCCTGCGGCGGCATGGTATGATAAAGGAAAACGCTCTGAGGAAAGGAACTGTCATGAAGCGACTGCTTTGTCTGATCGTAGCGCTTTGTCTGCTGGCCGGCCTGTGCCCGGCACAGGCCGCGAAGGAGGACGATTCCGAGCGGCTGCTCGAGTCGCTCGGCCCGCTGCTGGATGAGGCCGATTCCCTGACGGACGAGGAGCTGGCCGCGCGCATCGCCGCCATCGGCCAAACGCTGGGGCTGACGCTGTCCGACAAGCAGATCGACCGGCTGTGCGCCCTCTGCCGAAAGCTGGCCAAAGCCGACGGCAGCCTCGACGAAAAGCTGGAGCAGGGCCGGAAAACGGTGGAAAAGATCCTGGAAATGAAGGAAAAGGTGCGCTCGCTCGGCGAAAAGTTCCGGCAGCTTATCGCGAAGCTGCGCGACTTTTTTGCCCGCGCCGCCGCGTTCTTTGAAAAAGTGTCCGCCTTCTTCTCAAGGCTCTCAAAGGGGACCGACCGCGTACATCAGGCCATTTCCGCCGCGCCGCTGCCGCCGCGTTAGCGCGCCGGCTGGTTGGGCGCCCAGCCGTCCACCGGCAGACGCTGCATCGCGCCGAAGATCTTGCTCTTGAGATCCGGATACCGGGCCGACAGCGTGGTCAGCAGCGCTTTGACCTCGCTGCGCTTGCTGGTGCGGTCCACGGGGCACGTGCTCGTCACCACCGGCAGGTTCAGCGCGCGCACCAGGTTCTGTATCTTCTTTTCCCCGGCATAGATCATCGGGCGGATCTGCCAGACGTCCGAGCGGCTCATGTATGTGACGGGCCGGAAGCAGTGGATACGCCCTTCAAACAACAGGCTCAGCAGAAAGGTCTCCACCGCATCGTCAAAGTGGTGCCCCAGGGCCAGCTTGTTCATCCCCCGCTCCCGGAGGGCGTCGTTGAGCGCCCCGCGGCGCATCTTGGCGCACAGGGAGCAGGGGTTTTCTTCTTTGCGCACATCGAAGACGATCTCGCGGATGTCCGTCTTCAGGCAAAGGTACGGCACGCCCAGCCGGCGGCACAGCTCCGCCACCGGGGAAAAGTCCATGTCCGGAAAGCCGGGGTCGACGGTGATCGCCGCCAGCTCGAAGGGCTTGGGGTAATAGCTCTTCAGGTGCGCCAGACCCGCCAGCAGCAGCAGCGAGTCCTTGCCGCCGGACACGCCGACGGCAATGCGGTCGCCGGCGCCGATCATCCCGTAATCGTCGATCGCACGGCGCAGCAGGCCGGAAAATTCGTTGAGCTGATCCATCTTTCTCCTCCGGAAAATAAAATTGCAAATTGAGAATTCGAGAGCATTTGCGAGCATTCGGGTGAAAAACGAAGCTCTGTGTTTGTAAATAAAAAAAGGTGTTGACAGAGGATTTTTGCTGTGCTATAAAATGATAGTGCGTTTCGGGATATTGTACCCGGAAGGCCGGAAAATGTCAAAAGAATTTACTATATTCACGATGGAGGCACAACTATGTCCACAACCATGGCAAACAAGGACACCGTCGTTCGCAAGTGGTATGTCCTTGACGCGGCCGGCAAGCCCATGGGCAAGACCGCCGCTCTCGCCGCCGACCTGCTGCGCGGCAAGCTCAAGACCGACTACACCCCGCATGTCGACTGCGGTGATTTCGTCATCATCATCAACGCCGGCAAGGCCGTCCTCACCGGCAAGAAGCTCGACCAGAAGTATCATTACACCCACTCCGGCTACGCCGGCGGCCTCAAGGAGATCCAGTACCGCAGACTGATGGCCGAAAAGCCCGAGCTGGCCATGCAGCTTGCCGTCAAGGGCATGCTCGCCAAGAACCCCACCGCAAAGTGGCAGCTGCGCCGCCTGCGCGTCTTCGCCGGCGCCGAGCACAAGCATGTGGCCCAGAAGCCCGAAGTCTGGGATCGCTAAGGAGGTAAAACACAATGGCTATTTATAAGAGCGCAAAGCCCTATCTGTACGGCACCGGCCGCCGCAAGTCCTCCGTCGCCCGCGTGCACCTGTTCCAGGGCGGCACCGGCACGATCACCATCAACGGCCGCGACATCGACGATTACTTCGGTCTCGAGACCCTCAAGCTGATCGTCCGTCAGCCTCTGGTCACCACCGGCACCAGCGGCAAGGTCGATATCAAGGCCACCGTCACCGGCGGCGGCGTCACCGGCCAGGCCGGTGCCATCCGTCACGGCATCTCCCGCGCCCTGCTGGAGATGAACCCCGAGTACCGCGCCGCCCTGAAGTCCGCCGGCTTCCTGACCCGCGATCCTCGTATGAAGGAGCGGAAGAAGTACGGTCTCAAGGCAGCCCGTCGTGCTCCCCAGTTCTCCAAGCGCTGATTTTGTTATCAGTTACCCCGGAAAACTTCGGTTTTCCGGGGTTTTCTTTTGTTAAAAGTTGCAATACCTAAATCTGAGGGGTCTAATACCTGTCACATTCGGACACAATATATTGTGGTTTGCTATTTTATGAACACAATATGCAAAGGTGACTTTTGAGGTTAAATCGCTTTTTGGCCATTTTGAGGTGACTATTTGAGGTTAAATTTCCCCTCATTTCTGCCGTCAAAAAAAGAGCGTGGCTGCACGGTTGGTGCAGCCACGCTCTTCACTTTCTACTGTTTCGGAATAGTTCCTTGGGATTTTGCTCTACTCGCTTTAAGTACTTGTCGATGTGCTCTTGTGAAAACTTCACGGCGCATCGAGGT